>JAOUHG010000002.1:87500-245932 GCA_029865265.1 Candidatus Krumholzibacteriia bacterium
GCTGGGTTTAGGCTCTTTCCCTTTCGCTCGCCGCTACTGAGGAAATCGAGGTTTCTTTCTCTTCCTGGGGCTACTTAGATGGCTCAGTTCACCCCGTTAGCTCGCAATCGACTATGGATTCATCGACGCGTAACACGGTTTTGCCGTGCTGGGTTTCCCCATTCGGAAATCTCCGGATCAACGGTTGTGTGCACCTCACCGGAGCTTATCGCAGCTTACCACGTCCTTCATCGCCTACCGACGCCAAGGCATCCGCCATGCGCCCTTAGTAGCTTTACTCAATTAGCATCTAAGGAAGATACCGCTCTCTTACCCAAACAGAATGTCAAAGAACGAATCTGGCCATTGCCAGCAAATCCTCTAAATGGTGGAGATAACCGGGCTCGAACCGGTAACCCCCGCCTTGCAAAGGCGGTGCTCTCCCAATTGAGCTATATCCCCAAAACCTTAGAGAATTGTCTCCAGAACCTGGTGGGCCTAGGTAGACTTGAACTACCGACCTCACGCTTATCAGGCGTGCGCTCTAACCAACTGAGCTATAGGCCCGATAAGTTTATTATCGGTTCAATTGGAAACCATATTCGAACGAGTAGTGTGGTGAGCCGAGGTTCGGCTCGTCGACCTAGGAGTGTGACACCGGCGATCTCGTGAAAAGATCACCGTCGTCATAACTCTCCTTAGAAAGGAGGTGATCCAGCCGCACTTTCCAGTACGGCTACCTTGTTACGACTTAGTCCCTCTCACCAAGCACACCTTCGGCGCTTTCGTCCCTTGCGGGTTCGTGCAGCGACTTCGGGTGCACTCGACTCGGTTGACTTGACGGGCGGTGTGTACAAGGCCCGGGAACGTATTCACCGCAGCCTGCTGATCTGCGATTACTAGCGATTCCAACTTCATACAGTCGAGTTGCAGACTGTAATCCGAACTGAGACAGGCTTTTTGGGATTCGCTCACTCTCGCGAGTTCGCAGCCCTCTGTACCTGCCATTGTAGCACGTGTGTAGCCCGGGACGTAAGGGCCATGATGACTTGACGTCATCCCCACCTTCCTCCGGTTTATCACCGGCAGTCTCTCTAGAGTGCCCAGCTTGACCTGATGGCAACTAAAGACAAGGGTTGCGCTCGTTGCGGGACTTAACCCAACATCTCACGACACGAGCTGACGACAGCCATGCAGCACCTGTGCAACCGTCCCGTAAGGGACGGCCCGTGTTTCCACGAACCTTCAGCTGCATGTCAAGCCCCGGTAAGGTTCTTCGCGTATCATCGAATTAAACCACATGCTCCACCGCTTGTGCGGGCCCCCGTCAATTCCTTTGAGTTTCAACCTTGCGGTCGTACTCCCCAGGCGGGGCACTTAATGCGTTAACTGCGGCACGGAAGGGGTCGATCCCCCCACACCTAGTGCCCATCGTTTACAGCTAGGACTACCAGGGTATCTAATCCTGTTTGCTCCCCTAGCTTTCGCTCCTCAGCGTCAGAACTGGTCCAGAAAGTCGCCTTCGCCACCGGTGTTCCTCCTGATATCTACGCATTTCACCGCTACACCAGGAATTCCACTTTCCTCTCCCAGCCTCAAGCTCCACAGTATCGAGGGCGGTTCCACAGTTGAGCTGTGGTCTTTCACCCCCGACTTACAGAGCCGCCTACGAGCTCTTTACGCCCAATGAATCCGAACAACGCTTGCTCCCCCCGTGTTACCGCGGCTGCTGGCACGGAGTTGGCCGGAGCTTCCTCTGGTGGTACTGTCATGTCACTCGGGTATTAGCCGAATGATTTTTCATCCCACCTGACAGGGTTTTACGATCCGAGAATCTTCATCACCCACGCGGCGTCGCTCGGTCAGGGTTTCCCCCATTGCCGAAGCCTCTCGACTGCTGCCTCCCGTAGGAGTCTGGGCCGTATCTCAGTCCCAGTGTGGCCGACCACCCTCTCAGGCCGGCTATCCATCGTCGCCTTGGTAGGCCATTACCCCACCAACAAGCTAATAGAACGCGGGACCATTCCCAGGAGGAAGCTTATAAATAGAGGCCTCCTTTAACCACGAATCATGAGATCCGTGGCGTCATGCGGTATTAGCAGCCCGTTAGAGCTGTTATCCCCCGCCCAGGAGCAGGTTTCCCACGCGTTACTCACCCGTTCGCCACTTTACTCGTACATCCGGGTTACCCCTTCAGTACTTTCACGTTCGACTTGCATGCCTAATCCACGCCGCCAGCGTTCGTTCTGAGCCAGGATCAAACTCTCCGTTGTAGAAGATTTTTAATCCTATTCGATCAGAAACATGGCTCAACGAAGTGCGGAATTGGAAACCGGCTCCCTTGCGGAAACCGCCGCCAACCGCGTGCACTTCGAGAGCCCGTTCGATTCGAAACAATATCTCAAGACCCCAAACCGCCACATCGCCGCAGAAGCGGACAACGTGCGTTCGAAGCCTCGAGCCGAACTAACTCAGGCTCACGCACACTACTCGAATTTTCAAAGATCGTGCGGACAGGAACTGCTTCCTGCCCGGGAGGAATTCTATCCGAGATCAAAGATCCTATCGGTATGAATTCACTGAGGTAACGGCCAATATATCCGAGGTGGCCGGGAAGTGTCAACGGGGATCTTCAACATTCTTGTTAAATCTTTCACCCCCCCCTGAGAGGTGGGTCGCCATGGCCCCCCGGGGGTGCTTGGGGGGCTATTCGTGCTGGATGGCCGGCGCCAGGGCCGCCACCAGCGCGTCCGCGGCCACCCGGTGACCGGCGTAGCTCCAGTGGGCCCAGAACAGCGGCTCACCGCCGGCCCGGCCGGACGCCGCGAACGGCCCCGCGAGGGCCACGAAGCCCGCCCCGGTGCTGTCCGCCATCGCGGCCAGATCGTCGTCGAAGAAGGCCGGGTCGAAGGTGGGGTCTATCGCACGCAGGGCCGCCGCCTCCCCGGCGTGGCGGACCGGCGGCACCGAGATCAGCCACAGCGTCACCCCGCGGGCGGCGCACGCCGCGGCCATCTCGGCCAGCAGGCGCTTGTTCATCGCGTACTGGCGCAGGTAGGTGGAGTCCGGGTGCGCGGTGCACAGCGACCGCTCGCGCGAGATGCGGGGCTCCCCCACCGCGGCGGTCGGTGCCGGAGCGCGGCGCAGCGCGTTGTAGCGCTCCGCAATCAGGGACGCCAGCACGGACCGCTGCTTGACGGGGTTGATCAGCGCGCGCATGCGATACCCCCGGCTCTGCGCGAAGCTCATGTCGAACACGAGCGACCCGTCGGGTTGCAGACGCGGGTAGGGGCGCAAGGTGCCATCGGCGGTCGCCGGGCTGATGTCGGCAATGTCGTTGCCACCGGTGAACAACACGACGACGGCGTCGGGATCGCAGGGCAGCACGTCCCGCCGCAGCACAATCAGCTCCTCGGTGGTGGTCATGCCCGAACGCCCGAAGTTCATGCACTCCACACGCCCGCCCCCCGGACCGAGAACGTGCAGCGCGTTGAGCCGCCGTTCGGTGACGGCCACGAAGGTGGAATCCAACTCCACCTGGAATGCCTCCACATAGCTGTCGCCAATCACCGCCACGCGATAACACCGCACCGGCTTCTCGCACGTTCGTTCGTAGTCGCGCCAGCCCAGCGCGTTGATGCGCCCCTCGACGGGGTGGTCGTTCTCACCGAAGAACCAGTAGCCGGCGCCGGGCGTGAAGCGGAAGCCGATCTCGGGATCCGGCTTGCTGAAGGAGACGCGCGCGTTGAAGAGGTGGGTGGCGCGCAGCAGCGCCTCCACACCCATCACGACGACGCACAGCGGGACCAGGAGCAGGAGGAAGACACGCAGCGCCTCGCCGGCGCGGGATCGTCTCATCGCTGACGACGTCTCGGGTGGCGGCGGAGTTCGTCCACGCGGGTCTCGACGAACAACTCACCCTCGATCTGAACCACCAGCACCGACGCGGGCCGCAGGATCCCGTGCTGCGGCGAATACCACCCCAGCATCGGGCTGCCCTCCCCGCGCGCCTGTCGTACCTGGACCGTCGCGGCGGCACTCAGGGGCACCACACGGATCTGCATTTCAAAGCTGCGGGCTCGCCTGGTAACGAGACGCCACGACCAGATGCCCCCTTCCCCCGCCTGCAGCGGGACGATCTTCCACACCGACGGACCGATGTTCCACAGCAGGACTGCGTGCGGCGGGACCGCGTCCGGCGGCTGCGCCGCGGGACGGTGCCGCTGCCCGCCCGCGCGCAGGGTGTCCGTCACCACCAGCGCCCGGTCGCGATGCGACATCACCACCGTCCTCGTCACGTGGTACGCGACATTCGTCATCTCGCCGCGCCAGCAGGTCGTGTCGGCATTCGAGAGATTGAGTACGCGCTCCGCGCGCAGCACATTGCGGACCACCGAGGGATCCGGCTGCGTCAACGCCCGCAACACGGTGTTGTGGGCCATGGCGGAGCGGCAGAAGTGACGGCGCATGTCGCCCGCGTAGGAGAACTTGCCCGCGTCACCCAGCAGGGTTTCGCCGTCGACACAGTAAAGCACCGAGAGCGCGTCGCAATGGGCGTGTGCGGACATTTCCACGCGCTGCGCCGGAACCCGGAAGACCACGTAGCGGCGGTCGCGGTGGCGCCCGTCGCCTTTGTACACGGCGTAGCCCGCGTCGGTGTCCACCAGCACCCTCTGCCCGCCGGGCGCACGCGCAATGCGATACTGCCCGCCGAACTTGTCCACGGCGGAGGAGTCCGTGTCGCCGATCTGCGGAATGCCGCCGCTGTGGTCCTGCAGGTAGTAGGCGGCGGCGCGCATGCGGGCGACGGCATCGCTCAGCTCGAGGGCCGTCTCCTGCACCGACTCCGGCCCCGACGCCAGATAGGCTGCGATTTCGTCCAACCAGCCAAGAACTGTGAAATGGTAGCCCGCGGCGTGTTCGCGGTGGACCCCGCGCTCCGACACCGACAGCCGGGTCAGCGCCCGCAGACGCTCGCACGCGACGCCGCGCGCATTCTCGTCGTCGTACACGCGCGTGGTTTCGTAGAGACCGAGCGCATCGATGAAACCGTGGTTGCTGTTCGGGTCGAAGTGTTTGGCAAGCCATCGCTGGTGCTCGAGAATCGCCCCCCGCAGAATGCCCACCACGTCCTCGTCGGGTTGCCCGCGCGTCTGCTCGCTGCGCAGGTAGTACACGAACACCAGCGCGCGATACGCCCACGTCATGGGTTCACCGCAGCGCGCGGGCGCCACGTCACCGGCCATGTGCACCGCGAACCAGCGGATCAACCAGTCGCGCGCAATGGCGCGATCCTGCTCGCGCGGCGACGCGATCAGCGGCAGCAGGAAGCGCATCTCCTGCATCTGCATCCACCAGCTGTAGTCCGTGCCGATAGTCTGTTCCCAGGCGAAGCTGCGGGCGTCGAACGCGTCGTAGTGCTGGACGCGTACGCGACCGTCGCGCAGGCCGGGCAGGTCGGCGGGATCGGCGTATCGGTCGATATAGTGATCGTAGAAGACGGGGCTGTCGAGATAGTCACCCCGGGAAGGAATGTCCAGCAGGTCCGGTTCCGCGACCTGTCCCCGGGCGGCCCCCGCGGCGGCCAGCAGCACCAGCGCCATGCATGCGAGTCGGCGCATGCGCTCAGGACACCACGATGTCGGCGAAACCGCGCTTGCCCACCTGTACGGCGTAGGCTTCCTTGCGCGGCACGAGGCGCAGGTCGGCGTCGGAGACCTTCTCTCCGTCCACCTTGACCGCGCCCTGCGAGATCATGCGGCGCGCCTGCGAGGTACTCGTGCACAGCCCCGCCTGCTGCAGGGCCTTCGCGATCCACAGCCCGCCCTCATCCACCTTCATTTCGACGCGCTGCGTTTCCTCGGGGCGCTCGTGCTGAACGAACAACCGGTTGAAGTGCGCCTCCGCCGCCTCGGCGGCTTCCGCATCGTGGTATTCGGCAACCAGGGTGCGCGCCAGTTCGCGCTTGAGGTGCGATGGATTGGTGGAAGGATCCTTCAGACGCGCGCGGATGGCATCGACCTCCGCCGGCGTTCGAGACGTCACCAGCTCGAAGTATTTCACGATCAGCGTATCGGGGATCTTCATCGTCTTGCCGAAGATCTCCTCGGGCGCCTCGGTGATGCCGATATAGTTGCCCAGCGACTTGCTCATCTTCTCGACGCCGTCGATCCCCTCCAGGATGGGCAGGGTGAGGATCACCTCGGGCTCCTGCCCGTACTGCCGCTGGATTTCGCGGGCCATGAGCAGGTTGAACTTCTGCTCGGTGGCCCCGATCTCCACGTCGGCCTGAAGCGCGACGGAGTCGTACCCCTGCGCCAGCGGGTATACGAACTCGAGCAGGCTGATGGGCTTGCCCGCGTGGTAACGCTTCTCGAAGTCGTCGCGCTCCAGCATCTGCGCGACGGTCTGCGTGGCGGTAAGGCGCAACACGTCGGCGAATTCCATCTTGGCCAGCCAGCGGCTGTTGTAATCCACCCGGGTTTTCTTCGGATCCAGGATCTTGAACGCCTGCTCGGTGTATGTCTTTGCGTTGTCGATGAGTTCGGCGTGGTCGAGACGCCGGCGGGTCTCGCTGCGGCCGCTGGGATCGCCGATCATTCCGGTGAAGTCCCCGATGAGGAACACGACGGTGTGCCCGAGGTCCTGAAACTGGCGCAGTTTTCGCAACCCGACGGTGTGGCCGAGATGGATGTCGGGGGCGGTGGGGTCGAACCCCTGCTTGATCACCAGCGGCTCGCCGCCGGCGAGGAATCGCTCCAGTTTGCGCCGCAGGTCCTCCTCGGGGATGACCTCGACGGCGCCCTGGCGGATGATGGCCATCTGCTGGTCGACCGAGAGCGCGGTTTCGTCTTGCTTGCGCGTCATGGAATGCTACCTTTCAACGGCGTAACTTTAGCTGGAGTCGGCAATTGTATCAGCCGGCGGCGGGTGGCGTAAAGCATAGCCGCCATTCGGCGCCCCGTGCTATCGTGCCGGGGACCCCAGGTTGATCCTATGAATGACGATCTGAACAACGGCACCACACAGCCACCCCGGCAGCCGCCACCGGCGGCGCCGCCCGCGGACCCCGCGGCGCCTGCGCCCGGCGGGCAGCCGCCGCGCTGGCGGGTGGAGCACATCCTCATCGGCGTGGCCGTGCTCGCATCGGGGCTGATGTTCAGCGCCTACCGCTACTTCGCGCGCGATCTGCCCAGCACCTCCCGCCTCGAGATGATCGAGCCCACGCTCAAGACCCAGGTGTTCGGCGCCGACTCGAGCGTGGTGGGCGAGTACTTCGTGGAGGACCGCGCGCTGGTTCCGCTGGAGGACCTGCCGCCCTACCTGGTGGACGCCTTCATCGCCATCGAGGACCGCAAGTTCTACACCCACTGGGGTGTGGACATGTTCGGCATCGCGCGCGCGGTCGTCATCAACGCGCGCCGCGGGCAGCGTGTGCAGGGGGGCAGCACCATCACCCAGCAGCTGGGGCGCAACCTCTTCGACATGTTCGAGAACACGCTCACGCGCAAGATCAAGGAAGCCATGCTGGCCATGCGCATCGAGCGCGCATACTCCAAGGACGAAATCCTGGAGATGTACCTCAATCAGATTTACTTCGGCGGTGGCGCGCACGGCGTGGAAGCGGCCGCGCAGACCTTCTTCGGCAAGAAGGCAAAGGAACTCACCATCGGCGAGGCCACCATGATCGCGGGGCTTCCCAAGAACCCGCGCGACTACTCCCCCATCAACCACCTGGAGCGCGCGATGCAACGGCGCGACGTCGTGCTCGCCGCCATGGTGGACACGGGCAAGCTCACCCGCGCCGAGGCGGATTCCATTTCCGTGGAACCGGTCAACGTCCGCCCCGGCAAGCCCGGCCAGAGCGAGTTCGCCGCCTACTTCCTCGAAGAGGTTCGCCAGTATCTGGAGGAACGCTACGGTTCGGATCGCATCTACCGCGACGGCCTCAAGGTGTACACGGGCCTCGACCCGCTGCTGCAACGCGCGGCCGAGGACAGCATGGAATCGCAGCTCGCGCGCATGGAGAAATGGCGCAACTACTCGGAAACCAAGCCCAGCTACGAGGCCGCCCTCGCCGCCGGCGAGGCGGTTGGCACGCCGGCCTACCTGCAGGGTGCGGTGGTTGCGATCGACGTCAAGAGCGGCCTGGTGCGCGCCCTGGTGGGCGGGCGCAGCTTCAAGGACAGCAAGTTCGACAGGGCCGTGCAGGCGAAGCGCCAGCCGGGATCCGCGTTCAAGCCCTTCATCTTCGCGGCGGCGATGGAAAACGGATACACGCCCGCCGATATCCTCCTCGACGCGCCCATCGTGCTCGACCTCCCCAACGGCGACGTGTGGAAGCCGCAGAATTACTCGGAGACGTTCGAGGGCGAGGTGACGCTGCGCCACGCGCTCAACGTGTCCATCAACATCGCCGCCATCCGCCTGCTCATGGCGATGGGGCCGGCGGAGGCCATCAACATGGCCCACCGCCTGGGGATCAAGAGCGACCTCGAGGCGGTGTACTCGCTGGCCCTCGGGGTTTCGGAAGTCACCCTGCTGGAGATGACCAACGCCTACGCCACCCTCGCCGCGGGCGGCATGCGCGGCGACGCGCTACTGGTAAAAAAGGTGGTGGATCGCGAGGGGCGTGTGCTGGAAGAGAATTCCATTTATCGCGAGGAAGTGGTGGACCCGGCGGTGAACTACATGATCACCAGCCTGCTGGAGAGCGTGATGAACGAGGGCTTCGGCCACAACGCGCGTGTCAACGGCTTCAACGAACCCGCCGCGGGCAAGACCGGCACCACCGATCTGTGCACCGACGCGTGGTTCGTCGGGTTCACCGGAGACCTCGCCGTCGGCGTGTGGTCGGGCTTCGACGAGAAGAAGACGATGGGCGCGAGAATGACCGGATCGGCGGTTTCACTGCCCACGTGGACGTCGGTCATGAAGACGTACTACGCCCACCGCCACGCACCCGACTTCCCCGAGGTGCAGGGCGTCGAGTACCGCATCATCTGCGAGAAGACGGGCCTGCTGGCCACCGAGTTCTGCCCGCGTATCCGCCGCGAGGTGTTCATCGTGGGCACCGAGCCACGCCGCTCCTGCGACCGTCACGGATCCGCGTCGGCGCGCCCGGTGCAGGACATGCAGAGCGTCGAAGAACTCGACCGCCGTATTCTGGAAGAGCACTAGCCGGTCGCGGCGCCCGCCGCGTCCACCACCGGCGTTCCCGCGGGCGCGCGCGTGCCGCTGAGAATCCACTCCACGGTTGCACCCACGTCGGCCAGCGAATCGCGATCACCCAGCAGGCGCCCGTTCACCAGCCCATGGTGATGCACCAGGAGGGGTGCGTATTCGCGGCTGTGGTCGGTGCCGGGCGTGGTGGGATCGTTGCCGTGGTCCGCGGTGATGATCAGAAGGTCTCGCTCCCGGAGTTCTTCCAGGAAACCGCCCAGGAAGGCGTCGAACTCCTCCAGCCCCAGGGCGAATGCGCGCGCGTCGTTGCGGTGTCCCCACATGCTGTCGAAGTCCACCAGGTTCACGAATACGAGATCGAAGCCGTCACCGCGCACGGCCTCCAGCAGGCGCGCCATTCCTTCGCGATTGTCGCGCGTGTGCAGCGCATGCGCGATACCCCGCCCCGCGAAGAGATCGTCGATCTTGCCGATGGTCAGGGTGCGCCTGCCCGCGCCGGCGAGGCGATCGAGCACGGTGGATTGCGGCGGGGCCAGCGAGTAGTCGCGGCGCCCCGCGGTGCGGTGAAAACGGCCCGGACTCCCCGCGAAGGGACGCGCGATGACCCGCCCGACGGCGTGCGGCACCACCATCACGGCGCGCACCGCCTCGCACCACGCGTACAACTGCGCGGGCGCGACGCGTGCCTCGTGCGCCGCAATCTGCAGCACGCTGTCGGCCGACGTGTACACGATGGGTGCGCCGGTTTCCAGGTGGCGCGGCCCCAGTTCCTCCAGGATCACGGTGCCGCTGGCGACCCTGTTGCCGAGGATCCGGCGGCCAAGCGCGTCTTCCACGCGCGCCACCACGTCCGCTGGAAACCCGTCCGGGTAGGTGGGAAATGGATGGGTGAGGACGCAGCCCATCAGTTCCCAGTGACCGGTGGTGCTGTCCTTGCCCGCGGATCGCGGGCACAGGCGGCCATGGTGCGCCCGCGCTTCGGTGGCGGGCGTGACACCCGCGATGTGGGTGATGCCCCCGAGGCCCAGCCGCGCCAGCGTGGGAACCCGCAGGCCACCCACCGCGCGGGCGGTGTTGGCCAGGGTGTGACTGCCCGTGTCGCCGTACGCGGCGGCATCCGGTGCCTCGCCGGCGCCAACGCCGTCCAGGACCAGAAGAATCACCCTGGAGAATCGCATGATGATGCGGCACCGGCCGCGCGAACGCGTTTACACGGCGACGTTGTTGGGCAACACGCCGAGCAGTGTCTTGAAGGTCTCCACCTTGCCGCGGCGGAAGTAGGTGCGCGGCACCCGCTTGGAGATCATGCACATGATCTCGTAGCAGATGGTGTCCGCCCACGTGGCGAGATCGTGGAACGAAATCGATTCGTCCCCCTGGCTCCCCACCAGCACCACGTCATCGCCCTCGGCGGGAATCGCCGGGAGATCGGTGAGGTCGACCATCGTCATGTCCATGGTGACGCGCCCCACGATGGGCACGCGGTGTCCGGACACGAGCATGGCGCCCCGGCCCGACAGGCGCAGCGGATAGCCGTGACCGTAGCCCACCGGAACCACGCCGATGATCGAATCGCGCCGGGTGGTGAACGAGCGGCCGTAGGAGATCGTGCGCCCCGCGGCCACGCGGCGCACGCGCACGATGCGCGACTTCCACGCCATGACGGGCGCGACGGCGATACCGGGCGTCCCGCCCGCAGGGTGCAGGCCGTACGCCAGCAGCCCGGGCCGCACCAGGTCCATGTGCGATTCGGCCACGCCATCCACGGCGGCGCTGTTGGCACTGTGCACCATCGGTACCACCACCCCGGCCTCCCGCAGGCGCGCCACCAGCGCTCGGAAACGTTTTATCTGTCCGCGCGTGTACTCGGCATCCGTGTCCGACACCGGGAAATGCGTATAGACACCGCGCAGGTTCACCGCCGCGTTGCGCGCGATGCGCACGATTTCATCGAACGCTTCCTCTTCGGCGATTCCGGTTCGTCCCATGCCGGTATCGACCTCGACGTGCACGTCGAGCGGCCGCGCCGGCGCAAAACGCGCCACCGCGTCGGCGAAACTGGCCGAAGGCAGTGTGATGGCAAACCCGTGCCGGGCAACCGGGGGGAGTTCGGTCTCCAGGATGGGGCTCAGGATGAGGATGTCGTTGCGGATGCCGGACTCCCACAACTCGACCGCTTCGTCCACCGTGGCCACGCCGAAGATGCGCACGCGCTGCGCCACCGCGGACGCCACCTGCACCGCGCCGTGACCGTAGGCGTCGGCCTTCACGGTCAGCAGGATGCCGACGTCGGCGCCGACGGCGGTCTGGATGGTCTCGATGTTCCGGTCGAGCCGGTCGAGATCGATCTCGAGCCAGGTGGGAAGCCGCTTCATGGCCCGGACGCTACCGCAGGCCGAAAACGGCGGTCAAGCAGGGTTTGCGGAGGATGCAGCATAAGGTTCCGAACGTGAAAGAGGCGCCCCCGAGGGCGCCTCTTTCCAGGTACAGAAACGGACGGGATCGGGTTCGTCGCGCGATCAGGTCCGGAACACCTTGTTCAAGAAGGTCACGTAGTCAACTTCCACCGTGCCGCAGACGTGATTCTTCTGCCGCTTCACCCACGGTTCGGCCTCCACGAAGGTGACGCCACCGTCAAACGTGGCACCGCTGCTGGCCAGCAGGTTGAACACGATCTCGAGCGCCGGCGGCGGTTCCGCCACACGCAGCAGGGGCACCTGGCCCCGGGCGGAAGGCGTGGCACCTTCCAGCATCCAGTACTTGTCCTTGCCCTCTTCGACGCGCACCAGCTTGGCCGAGAGCTGGTACTTGCGCTCCGGCTCTTTCTCGAGGCCAACGGTGTCGTTGTATTTGAAGCGCGTCATTTCAGCGGGCGTATGATCCTCAGACGCAAAGCCGGCGGCATTGGTCATGCGCGGCAACGGAATGGAACGTCCCTGCGGAATGGGAACGGTGTCGTTGCCCGCCACCACTTCCATGCACCGGAAATGCGGCGCAGGGCTGAACTTCTTGACGACGTTGAACGTGATCGTCCCCGGATCGTAGGACTTGATCTTGTCGGCGAGACTCGCGCCGGTGATGAACGTGGAAACGTTCCCCTGGCGGACGAGCACATAGTCGCCGGCTGACTCGACGATCTCGGGTGACACCAGCTTGTACTTGAAGCCCTTGCTCAGAACGGGCGGGCCGTACAGCGCCTGGCGCAGCGAAATCTGGGCGTACGGATCTACGGGCGCCTTCTCGCCGCAGCCCGCGAGAACAAAGACACCCAGCAGGCACAACGCAACAAACTTGAATTTCATCGACGAACCACTCCTTGATACCCGGCGCGCAGTGTTCCTTCCCCGTGCGTTGGGTTCTTTGCGCCGATTCGGTGCTCCGGTGGGATCATCAAAAATAAACCGGTAGGCCGGAACCGTAACACCGCCCCCCGGCAGTGTCAACGGCCTTTTACCGCACCGGCCGGCGCCCCGCCCGGGCCATGGTCGATCCGCTTCCAGAACGCCTCCACCTCGAAGTCCGGGCTCTGGTCCTCGTTGTGGCAGTCCCGGCACAGGCTGCGTGCGTCTTCCACGCCGGGTCTGACGTCCGGGTCCCGCACGTGACCGGCCGCATTGCCGTGGCAGGACTCGCACTGCACGCCGGTGAGGTGGGGGGTGGCAACGACGTTCTCGAAGCCCCCGTTCTTATAGAAGCCCACCGAGTGGCACGGTGTGCAATCCCGGTCGAACTCGCGCGAGAGGTCGGTGAGCGTTTCCCAGGCGTGCGCGTGCCGTGTGTCCGACCACGCGGCGTGGATGTCCTCGTGGCACTCCCGGCACGCCTCCGCGCCCTGGAAACGGCTGTGGGAGAGGTTGCGCACGTTGGTGACACCGGTGGGGAGCGTCGCGCGCTCCTTGGCGGCGATGTCGAAGTCGTAGGCCTGGAACAGGCGGCCGATGGCCTCGTCGTCCGGAAAGCGCTCGTCCATGGGAACCACCGCATCCTGCATGCTGGCGACGCGCCCGTCGGGCCCCAGCGTGGCGTAGGCCACGCCCATGTACAGCCCGCGCGCCGCGAGCTCGAGCAGGTAGGCGTCGCCGAAACGGCGCAACTGGCGCATGGGCTTCCCGTCGTGCCCGTGGAACACGGCGTCCACCCCGCGCAGCAATTCCGTGAAGCGTTGCGCCTCCCCGCGCGGCATGTGCGCCAGCACCACCACCAGGTCCACATCGCCGCGCATCCCGTCCACCACCGGCTGCACGGCCGCCAGCGGGTCGCGAATGTCCAGCGATCCCGCCGCCACCTGCGGCGGCAGCGCAATGGCGGGGCTCATCACGCCCGCAATGCCCACGCGCAGGCCGGAGGGCAGCGTAACCACGCGCGACGCCGGAAAGATCAACGTATCCCCGACCGCGTCGTACAGATTGGCCGCCACGATGGGCAGCCGCGCGTCGCGGGAACGCCGCAGGATGAAGTCCAGTCCGAAACCGAGTTCGTCCTCGCCGATCACCACAGCGTGATAGCCCATGAGCGCCATGGACTTGAGGGTGACGTCGGCCTTCTCGACGCCGTAGTTGATGCTCGCGCCGAAAAAATCGCCCGCATCCACCAGCAGCATGTCTCCGGTGGTGTCCGCGACGGCCTTCAGGAAGGTGGCACGTCGTCCCAACCCGCCCAGGTCGTGTTCGGAGCACCCGCAGGAGCGGATCTCGCCCCACAGGTCGTTGGAGTAGGCAATGGCGAGACGCTTCGGCGCCGTCTTTTCCTCGCCGCAACCACCCAGCGCCAGCACCGCGAGCAGCATCGCGATTGCGCCAGGGCCACGACGGCCGAGAATCTGTCCAAATGAAAGGGTCATACATTTACCTGTGGCGACCACGGATCTCCATGTTAAGCGAACGCCGGTGGTTTACGCCAGCACTGCCCCCGCACAAGATGGCGCTTGACGCAACTCCGGGCACGATGCTCATTGAAAGCACGAAGCCAAATTGCTTCGCGATCCCACCCCTCGTTTCGTCACACCGGTGAGCCCCACCGACTCCGGGATGTATCCAGGAGGATGGCATGAAACGAGGTTCGCTGGCGCTCGTTGCGCCGTTTCTGTTTGCAATCCCCACTGTCGCCGCGGCCCGTCACAGCTATACACCACCGGCGTCCAAGACCGGCGGTGAGCCGCAGCGTGTGTTCGTGCTCGACGGGTCCACCGTCCATAACGTGGGCGAACTGCAGATGCACCTGGGCAACTGGGGGTTGTTCGGCTCCCTGCCCGGTGCCGGGGCCGCGTATTCCGAGGCCCCCTCGGCGCAATGGCCTGCGGGCAGCGGCACCGAGTACCTGTTCGGCGCCGGCCTGTGGGTGGGCGCGCTCAAGAACGGCATCCCCGCCGTGTCCACCACCCTGGGCTTCGATCCCAACGGCATCGTCTTCGAATTCGATCCCGGCCGCGACACCCGCGACATCATGTACCGCGCCGCGGAAGGCACCCGCGGCGGCGCCCGCGCGCCCGCCGAGGCCGACGACGACGGCGACGGCGCGGTGGATGAAGACCCGCTCAACGGCTATGACGACGACGGCGACGGCGCCATCGACGAGGACTTCGCCGCCATCTCCAACCAGATGTTCGCCTGCCGCTATGCCGACTATTACCCGGAAACCGCGCGCGCGTTCCCGCAGCACAACCCGCTCGGGCTGGAGGTGCGGCAGCAGAGCTTCCAGTGGGAGGAAGACCGCTACGACGATTTCGTGGGCATCGAGTTTCACATCACAAACGCCGGCAGCAACGTGCTGGAAGACGTTTACGTGGGTTTCTTCGCCGACGGCGACGCCGGCCAGCGCACCACTGACCGCTACTATGAAGACGACGCCACCGGCCGCAGTTTCGTCCCGGTGGAATGCACCGACCTTGGACCCGTCTCCATGGACATCGCCTACGTCTTCGACGCCGACGGCGACGAGGGCCGCACGCTGGGTTACCTGGGCATCATGTTCCTGGGTCATACCGTGGACCCCACCGGCGAAACCGCGCCGCGGCGTGTGGGCATCAGCACCTACGCCAACTTCTCGGGCAGCGCGTCGTTCGAGGACGGCGGCGATCCCACCAACGACTTCGAGCGCTACGAACTGCTGTCATCGAAGGTGATCGAGCGCAACGCGCAGGTACCGCGCGACTACCGCATGCTGATGGCGGCCGGCCCCTTCAAGGAGCTGCTGCCCGGCAGCACGCTCGTGTTCCAGACCGCCTTCGTCATCGGCGAACGCTATGCCGGCATGGTGGCCAACGCGGCCAGCGCGCAGCTCACCTACGAGGGCGCCTGGTTCGACCAGGACAACGACGACCTCACCGGCGCCACCGGTCGCGAGACACCGGTGGTCGGCCCCGCCATGGGGGTGGCCATCGACACCTGCCGCTTCGCCCAGCAACCGCCGGTCAACGTTCCGCGCGGGCAGACGGTGTGGATCAACAACGACTGCGCGCGCGAGGAGATCTTCCGCGCCGGCTGCGGATACACGCTGGAGGACTCGCTCAAGTTCATGACCGGCGTGGACGGCCAGGAGACACACATCTACTGGCTGGTGGGAACCGCGCCGCCGCCGCCGACGCTTCGCATCGACGCCGCCGCGCGCGACGGTGTCGCCATCTACTGGGACAACTTCAGCGAGGTCACGCCCGACGTAAAGACGCTCAGGCTGGACTTCGAGGGCTATCGTGTATTCCGGGCGGACAACTGGACGCGGCCGACGGGAACATCCGCGCGAACCGGGCCGCCGTCCAACTTGTGGAAGCTGCTCCGTGCCATGGACGTGGTAAACGGGCTGGGGGATGATACGGGGCTCAACCCGTTCCGCTACGAACCGCTCGCCCACATCCTCGAGCCGGCCCAGAAGCGCGACATGATCGAGAGCATGAAGCAGTACCTCACCGAGTACCCCGGCGCGGACCCGCCCTGCCCGCAGGGCGTAACCCCCCAGGTGTGCGACACGCTGGAGGCGCTGGCGGCATACGAACTGGGGATGATGGAGCGCGGCCGCCAGTACTACCGCTACATCGACCGCAGCATGCACCGTGGCCGCCCTTACTTCTACGCGGTGACCGCTTCCGATCACGGCGAAGACGAAGACACCCGCGCCCTCACCCCGGGAAAGATGGGCGACCCCGCCGCGAACTTCGTGTTCGTCGAACCGCAACAACCCTCGCAGGCGGACTACGCCTACCGCGACGAGGCGGTGTATGTGGTCCCCAACCCGGCCACCCGGGAGTCGATGCAGCCCTGGGCGCTCGGTCCCAACAACGACGACCCCACCGGCATCAAGGTGGAGTTCCGCAACCTCCCCGCGGACCGCGGCACGATCCGCATCTTCACCCTGGCCGGGGACCTGGTGGAGGAGATCGGGTTCGACGGGCGCGGGGGGGTGGGAACGGCCGAATGGGACCTGGTGTCGCGCAATGGCCAGGACGTCGCGAGCGGCGTCTATCTATTTTCCGTGGAGACCGATTTCAACGCCGCCTTCGCGCGCAAAGTCGGCAAGTTCGTGGTGATCCGCTAGGATACCGGCCTTGCGGGTCCCGCCCCGGGGGGCGCGCTCCGGCGCGCCCCCCGAGAGACCGCTCCCCGGCCCCGGGCCGGCCTCCCCCCCGAGCGCTGTATCCGCAATTGTGCCTTGACAGTCCGCCCGCCGCATGGCACCTTTTCCAGTGATCCCACCACTCGTATCGGCCGTAGGCGGCCGGCCAACAGCCTGTTCCCAGTACGCATGTTACGGTCTTCCGGACTGATAGGAAGGATACCGGAATGAGAAAGCGCAATGTGTGGTCCGCCGGCCTGTTCATCGTGGCCGCCGTACTTCCGTCCCTCGTGTTCGCGCGCATCGACACCCCCAGCGAGGTCACCAAGAAGGGCCAGACCGGCCCCAACCGGATCTTTGTGCTGGATGGCTCCAACGTTCACAACGTCGGCGAGTTGCAGATGCACGTCGGCAACTGGGGACAGTTCGGCTCCTGGCCGGGCTCGGGGCTGACCTTCTCCGAGGCTCCTTCCGCGCAGTGGCCCGCGGGCAGCGGTGTCGAGTACCTGTTCGTGGCCGGCATGTGGGTGGGCGCGTTGAAGGCGGGCGTCCCGGCGGTGTCCACCGCCGCGTATGCGTTCGAATTCCGCCCGACCCAGGACCCCCTCGACATCATGTATCGCGCGGCCGAGGGTGCCCGGGGCGGCGCGCGCGCGCCATCCGACAACCGCGACGACGACAAGGACGGCGAGGTGGACGAGGACTGGCTCAACGGGCGCGACGACGACGGCGACGGTCAGATCGACGAGGACTTCGCGGCCGTCTCCAAGCAGATGTTCGTGTGCCAGTACACCGACGACCAGCCCTCCGCCACGCAGATCTATCCGCAGCACAACCCGCTGAACCTCCACGTGCGCCAGGAGAGCTACCAGTGGGAGGAAGACCGCTTCGACGACTTTATCGGCGCCCAGTTCATCATCACCAACCAGGGCAACAACGTCCTCGAGGACGTGTACATCGGCTTCTTCGCCGACGGTGACGCCGGTCCGCGTGACGTGGACAACTACTGGGAAGACGACGCCACCGGCCGCCGCGCCGTGCCCGTGCTGTGCACCGACCTCGGCCCGGTGTCGATGGACATCGCGTTCGTGTTCGACGCCGACGGCGACAACGGCCGCACGCTCGGCTACCTGGGGATCATGTTCCTCGACCACACCATCGACCCCAACGGCGAGTTCGCACCGCGCCGCGTGGGCATCAGCACCTACGCCAACTTCTCGGGCAGCGCCTCGTTCGAAGACGGTGGCGATCCCACCAACGACTTCGAGCGCTACGAGCTGCTCTCGTCGAAGATCATCGAGCGCGACGCGCAGGTGCCGCGCGACTACCGCATGCTCATGGCGGCGGGGCCGTTCAAGGAGCTGCTGCCCGGCAGCACGCTCGTGTTCCAGACCGCCTTCGTGATCGGAAACCGCCTGGACGGGATGATCGCCAACGGTGCCAACGCGCAGCTCACCTTCGAGGGCGCATGGTTCAACCTGCTCGGTGACGACCCGGTGCCGACCGGATACGCGGGGCGCGAAACGCCCGTACCGGGACCGGCCAGCGGTATCGCCGTCGATACCTGTCGCTATCAGAACGCGCCGCCCATCAACGTTCCCCGCGGCCAGACGGTCTGGATCAACAACGACTGCGCCGAAGAGCAGCTCTTCCAGACCGCCTGCGGTTACGACCCGGCCAAGGAAGACACACTCAAGTTCATGACCGGTGTCGGCGGCAACGAGACCCAGATATTCTGGATCGTGGGCACGGCACCGCCGCCGCCGTTTCTGCGCATCGACGACACGAGCACCGACGGCGTCGCTATCTACTGGGACAACTTCAGCGAGACCAAGCCGGACATCAAGACGCTGAAGGACGACTTCGAGGGCTACCGGCTGTTCCGCGCCGACAACTGGACGCGGCCGACCGGCACCTCGGCTTCCAACGGCCCGCCCAAGGAGTTGTGGAAATTGCTGGTGGAGATGGACCTGATCAACAACTTCGGCGAGGACACAGGGCTCGACCGCTACCGTTACGAGCCGCTGACCAGCATTCTCTCCCCGTCGGTCAAGCGGGACATGATCAACTCGATCAAGCAGTACCTGACCGAGTACCCGGGTTCCAACCCGCCGTGCCCGCAGGGCGTCACCTCGGAAGTGTGCGACACGCTGGGTGCGCTGGCCGCGTGGGAACTGGGAATCACCGACAAGGGGCGGCAGTACTACCGCTACGTCGACCGCAGCATGCACCGCGGGCGGCCGTACTTCTACGCGGTGACCGCGGGTGACCACGCCATCGCTTCCGACGGGACCTTCTTCGAGGGACTCGTGGGTGATCCGTCATCGAACTTCGTGTTCATCGAGCCGGGCGGACCCTCGCAGGCGGATTATGCCTACAACGAAGACGATGTCTACGTGGTACCCAACCCAGCCACCACGGAGTCCATGCAGCCGTGGACGCTGGGCCCCAACAACGACGATCCCACCGGTATCAAGGTGGAGTTCCGCAACCTGCCCGCCGATCAGGGCACCATCCGCATCTTCACCCTCGCGGGTGACCTGGTGGAGGAGCTCTACTTCGACGGCCGCACCGGCAACGGTACGGTGGAGTGGGATCTCGTCAGCCGCAACGGCCAGGACATCACCAGCGGCGTTTACCTGTTCGCCATCGACACCGATACCAACGAGGCCTACAGGCGCAAGATCGGCAAGTTCGTCGTCATTCGGTAGCCGTTCCTTTTCAGGATCGAACAAACCAGCGGGCTCGCCCATTGTGGGCGGGCCCGCGCCGTTTGCCCTCTTCTTTGCTTGTCGCCCCTCGCGACGCTCGCCTAGAATGATGCCACGCTGGCGCACCCGGCGCATCCGGCCATGCAAAGATCCATTGTATCCGCGCGGACACGGCCCACGTTGTTCGTGGTCTTTCTCGCCGCGTTCTCGGCCGTGCTCGTCCTGTCCAACCTGGCGCTGTACCGACGCGCGCGCGGCCACCTCGACAGCCAGCTGGGCGAACGTCTGCGCGCCATCGCCACCGCGGTGGCCCACGAGGTGGAGGACGCCGGGCCGGATTCGCTCACCGCGGGCACCATCGACCCCGTCCTCTACGACCAGTTGCTGATCGCGCGCGACGACCACCAGCTCTCCAACATCGTCATCATCTCCGCCGCCGGAAACACCGCCATCGACCTGGCCGGTTACAGCGAGCCCGGAGACGAGAACCCCTTCATCCAGCTCGACGTGGCGGCCGTCGCCCTCGCCCGCGCCGGCGTGGCGGCGTACACAAGCCTGTACCGGACCGGCGACGTGTACCTGAAGAGCGCCTACGCGCCCGTCCACGGCGTGACCGGCACGATCATCGGCGTCGTCGGCGTGGAGGCTGGCGCGTCGTTCTTTGCACAGCTGCGCGAGCTGCGCGACCTCATCGTGCTCATCTCGCTGGGCAATGCCTCGGTGGTCATCCTGCTGGGGTTTCTCTTCTACCGCCGCACGCGTTCGCTGGAACGCGCGCGGGAGGCGATGATCGAGACGGACAACCTGGCCACGCTGGGCAGAATGGTGGCGACGATCGCGCACGAGATTCGCAACCCGTTGAGCATCATCCGGGCCTCGGCACAGCGCGTGCAACGCCGGCACGCCATCGACGATGAAGCGCTCACCTACATCGTCGACGAGGTGGACGGGCTGGATCGTGTCCTCACCGGCTATCTCCAGTTTGCGAAGTCGCAACCCGCGGCGTTCGTCCCCCTCGAAGTCGGCCGCATCCTGCGCCGGGCCCTGCTGGCGGTCGAGAACCAGGCCAAGGCCGGGAATATCGAGGTGGGGGTGCAGGACACCGGCGCTCTGACCCTGCATGGCGATGAACGGCGCGTGCGCCAGGCGGTGCTGAACGTGCTGTTGAACGCCCTGGAGGTCACCCCGCAGGGCGGACGCATAGGCATTGACGTGGGCCACGATGCCGGGCACGTTACTATCAGCGTGAGCGACAGCGGGCCGGGCATCGACCCCGCCATTCTCAAGGACGTCACGCGTCCCTTCTTCACCACCCGGGTCGACGGCAGTGGTCTCGGCCTGAGCGTGGTGCAGTCGGTGATGGAGGAGCACGGCGGCAGCCTGCGCATCGAGCGGGCGGACTCAGGCGGCGCGCGCATCGTGCTTTCCTTTCCGCGGGACCCGGGCGCGGCAACTGCCGCAAAGGAGTAGGCCCCAGCATGGCGCACATTCTCATCGTGGACGACGAGGTTCGCATCGGATCGCTTCTCGCCGACGAACTGGGCGACGCCGGGCACCACGCCCGCGCGGTCACCAGCGGCGCCGACGCGCTCGCCGCGGTCGAGACAGCCGTTCCCGACATCGTCATCACGGACCTGCGCATGGGAGAGATGGACGGAATGACGCTGCTGCGGGAGCTTCGGCGCCGCTTTCCCGCGGTGGACGTGGTGGTGATGACGGCCTATGCGTCCATCGAGACCGCCATCGCGACAATGCGCGAGGGCGCGTACGACTACATCATCAAGCCGTTCCGCAACGAAGAGGTCCTGCTGGTGATCGGCCGGATCGAGGAGAAGCGCCGGCTGGAGGTCGAGAACCGTGGCCTGCGGCAGGCGCTGGCCGGTGGCTCGGCGGGCGACCTCGTCGGCACCAGCCCGGCCATGATGGAGGTGCGGCGTCTGGTGCAGAGTCTCGCGCGTTCGGACGCGGCGGTGATGATCCGCGGCGAGAGCGGCACCGGCAAGGAAGTGGTGGCGCGGGCGCTGCACCGGTCATCCGGCCGTTCGTCGGGCCCGTTCATCGCCGTCAACTGCGCCGCCATCCCCGACACGCTGCTGGAGAGCGAACTGTTCGGCTACGAGAAGGGCGCGTTCACGGGTGCGGTGCGCAGCAAGGCCGGGCACTTTCGTATCGCGGACCGCGGCACGCTGTTCCTGGACGAGATCGGCGACCTGCCGGCGGCGCTGCAGGCGAAACTGCTGCGCGTGCTCGAATCGCAGTCGTTTACGCCGCTGGGTGGCGTCAAGGAGGTGCACGTCGACGTGCGCCTCGTGTCCGCCACGCACCAGGTGCTGGAAGAAGACATCGCCAGCGGCCGTTTCCGCCAGGACCTGTTCTACCGGCTCAACGTCTTCCCCATCGTCATCCCGCCGCTGCGGGAGCGCCGCGAAGACATCGCAGACCTGGCGCGCCACTTCCTCGCGGACTGGGGCCGCGCGCCGGCCGACCTCGCTGACGACGCGCTGGCACGGCTGGCGGCACACGATTGGCCCGGCAACGTGCGCGAGCTGCGCAACGTGCTCGAGCGCGCGGTGATCCTGCGACCGGAGGGACGCATCGGCACCGCCGATATCATGATTGCGCCTGAACGGGTGGGGGCGGTGGTTTCCGCGGCGGACGGAACCGGTACACTCAACCTCGAGGAGGCGGAGCGCGAGCTCATTGTACGCGCGCTCGCCGCGACGGGTGGAAACAAGAGCGAGGCCGCGCGGCTGCTGGGGATCACGCGCCGCGCGCTCTACGGCCGCCTGGAGCGCTATGGAATGGAGTAGCGGACTGGACCACCCGGTGCACGGGGTGCCCCTGCGCGGTCACCCGCCGCAGACGGTCCGGGCCACGCCGGCCCGCGGGTTCTTGCAACATATTGCCGCATTTTCACATACGTCACCGGCCGTCCGGGCGCGCGGCTGGCACCCGGCTTGCGGTATCCGGCCCGGGACACGGTCCCGGAGACGACCATGAAAGCATTTCTCATATTCCTGTCGATCTGCGCCGCATCTCTGGTGACGGCGCCGGTACCCACCACCGCCCAGGGCAACATGGACTCGGTGCGCGGCTTCATCGAACGCAACGCCGAACTCCTCGGCGTGGCCACCGCCGTGGTGCAGGAGACCAACAGCATCCGCGCCCGCGGTCTGCTGGAGACCGCGACCACCCTGCACAAGCAGTCGGTGGGTCTGCTCGAGCAGAATTCCAACGCGCAGGCGGGACGGGTGGCGGTCCGCGCGCGCGAGGTCATTCAGCAGACCATCTCGGTGGCCAAACGCGACGCCCGCATCGAAGAACAGGCCGTGCGCACCATGGAGCGCGCCACCACCCGCCTCGAACAGGCACGCATCGTGTTCGAAGAAGACGGGAACGACAAGATCGTCGCGCGCCGCCTCATCCTCGAATCGGCCGACAACCTCCGGCGGGCACGCGAGCAGGTGCAGCAGCACATGTTCGAAACGTCGCTGCGCCTGGCCGAATCCTCGCTGGCCCTGTCCAACCGCGCCATCCGCATGCTACGGCGCGACGGTCTGGGCCCGGACGTGGCCGAAGAGATAGACCGCACGCAGAGCATCATCGAGCGCGCGGGCGAATCGCGCGCGTCGCACGACCCGGCGTTGAACCGGTTGCTGGAGCAGGCGAACGAGTTGCAGCGGCGCGCGGTACGCAGCGCGGAGCGTGGCGACGCCGCCATCGCCGTGGAGCAGACCCGGGGTGCGCGCAACCTGGCCCTGCGCGCCATGCGTGCGGGCGGCGGCGCCGGCGCGTCCGACGAGGAACAGGCGGTGCGCGCGGTGGCACTCACCGACGCCGTTCTGGAGGGCGCGCGTGACGTGCTGGGTGAGTCCGCTCACGACGGTGCGACGCGCAGGGTGGAAGAAGCTGCACGCCAGCAGGACGACGCACGCCGCGCCCTCGGCGACGGCGACTACAAGCGCGCCCTTGCCCTGTCCACCAGCGCCCGCGAGGCGGTGCGTGCCGCGCTGCGCGGCATGGACGTGGCGGTGGACCCCGCGTCCGTCGAATCCGCCCTGGCGCGCACCGACGATGCCATCACAAAACTCGGCGATACCATCGCCGGCAGCGACCGTGCCACCGCGCGTGAGTTCTTCGAACGCGCGACCTCCCGCCAGCGCGAGGCGCGGGCCGCACTCGGCGACGGTGACCCCCGGCGCGCGCTCGCGCTCACCCGCGTGGCACACAACCTGGCCCGCAGCGGACTGTCCGCCATGAAAGATGCGGAGAACTGACCTCCTTCGCCCCGTCGCACTGGCCGCCGCCATCACGCTCTCGGCGTGCGCCGGGACGGGAACGCCGCCGCGCGCGCCGGAGACGGCGGCGTCCGCGAACGACGCGCCGCTTCAGGACCTGCTGGCCCGCCTCGAGATCCTCATTGCCAACGACGAAGCCCACGGATCGCTCCCCGACGCGGTCCTCGCCGAGGCGCGCGCGCTGCGCGTGGAGGCGCTGGCAGCGTTGGCCGCCGGTGACGAGCCGCTTGCGATCGACCTGCTCACCGCCGCCATCGCGCTGTTCGGGGACGGGCACGGATGAGCGCCGGACACCGCCCCGGGATCGGCGCGCTCGCGGGGGCCGCACTCCTGCTCGGGATCACGCAACTCTCCTCCCCGGCAACCGCCGCCGGACGTTGGCTGGGCTCGCTGGAACTGGGTTTCGACACCTACACCGAGCGCTATTCCATCTCCGAGGCCGACACGCTGAGCAGCATCAACGAAGCACGCTCGCGCCTGCGGGTGGCGTGGGTGACCGGCGCGCTGGGCCGCAACTACTCGCTGCTGGAGGGCCGGCAATACCTGGGTGAATCCAGCTGGGAAACGGCGGTGCACGGCCTGCTCACCCGCCGCCTGGGCAGCGCCCGGTGGGTGGTGAACCTGGACGGCGAGGTCGCGCGGCGGGGCTTCCAGGAAGGAGCGGGCTACGAGTTCCCCAACGACTACACCCGCGCCTACGCGCGCGCGGGTCTGCGCGCGCGGGCGGGAACCCACCTGACGGTCCGGCTGGACGACCGCGTCGAGAACCTGGATTACGAACGTCGCACCGAGTTCGACTACGACTACACGCGTAACGTTGCCACCGCCATGCTCGACGTGGGCCGCGACCCCTTCCGTGGCGTATCGGGCGGGATCCGCCTTACCACCATGTCCATCCCGGACAGCACGGAGATCGAGTACCACGCGCTGGGCCCGCTGCTGGAGGTGCGCATGTTCGGTGCGCCCCACGAGCGGTTGTACGTGAATGTTTCCACGGAAAAGCGCGACTATCCCGACGGCGGCACCCGCAGCTCGTTCTGGTCGGTGCTGGTCTCCGGGTTGTTCGAGTGGCCGGTGGCGGAGCACTGGAGCATTGAAATGGCGACCGATACCGAGAACTATGACTACGACGTCGCCACCGGCGCGTACGACGACTACCTGGAGTCGCGCAACTACATGGCCGTAAACTGGTACAGTGGGGGGTTCCGGTTCGGGGCGGGCCCGGCGTTCGGGTGGCTGTCCAGCACGGACGTGCCGCAGGAGGAGTACCGCGAACTGGGCGTGCGACTGGCCCTGGAGCAGATCGGCGTGAGCGGGCTCTACCTGTGGGCCTCATACGAACCCGGCACGCGTGACTACGAGGCGTTCTCCTCCGGCACGGCAACAATCGACGACAGCGAGGTGATCTTCTCGGACTACGTCTACCACCGCGTGAATCTGTTTGTGAACGCGCGCGTGTACCGCGCGCTGTGGCTCAACGTCCTGTTTGACTGGCAGCCCGAGGACCACGACCGCGATGGCGACGACGCCACCGCGACGGTGGGCTCGGTATCCCTGATGTACCAGTTCTGATCAGGAAGCGACGAGCTTCTTCATCTCTTCGGTGAGATGCGGAACCACGTCGAAGAGATCACCCACCACGCCGTAATCCGCCTTCTGGAAGATGGGCGCGTTCTCGTCCTTGTTGATGGCCACGATCACCTTGGAGGTGCGCATGCCCGCCAGGTGCTGGATGGCGCCGGAGATGCCCACCGCCACGTAGAGCTTGGGGTTGACCACCTTGCCGGTCTGGCCCACCTGCATGGCGTGCGGCACGTAGCCGGCGTCCACCGCGGCGCGCGACGCGCCCACCGCGGCTCCCATCACGTCGGCGAGATCCTGCAGGATCTTGAAGTTCTCACCGCTCTTGAGCGAGCGCCCACCGGAGACGATGATCTCGGCCTCGGTGAGGTCCTTCTTGCCGCCCGAGGTCGCCGCGAATTCCGCCACCCGGCCGTGGATGGAATCGGCGCTCACCCCGGCCGCCACCTCCACGACCTCGGCGCCGGAAGCGGCCTGGGCGGGTGGGTTCACGTTGGGCCGGATGGACACGAAGCGCACCGGCGCCACCGCCTCCATCTCCGCAATCACCTTGCCCGAGTACACCGGGCGCAACACGCGCAGCGTTCCGTCGCTGAGCGTCACCCCGGTGCAGTCCGTGAAGAGCGCCGCTTCGCAGCGCGCGGCGGCGCGGGCGGAGAGATCCTTGCCCATGGCGGTGGCGCCGAAGAGCACCGTGTCCGCGCCGCACTGATCGATGATGGCCTTGAGTGCGGTGGTGTATCCCTCGCTCGAATACGCCGCAAGTTGCGCGTCGCGGGCCACGAATACCTTGCCCGCCGGAAGCGACTTCGCGTCGTTGACGGCGGCGTCGAGCCCGTCGCCGATGAGCGCGATGCTCACCGGACCGCCGCCCGACTGCGACAGCGCGTTGGCCGCGGTCACGATCTCGCGGGCGATGGGCTTGAGCGCGCCGCCACGAATCTCACCGAATACCAGGATTCCCTTCGACATGTCCTCGTCCTTTCGAGCGGCTAGATGACCTTGGCCTCTTCGCGCAGGAGCCGCGCGAGCTCCTTCGCCTGCTGCGCCGCATCCCCGGGGATCATCTTCACCGGCGGGCGCTCGGGCAGCGCGTGATAGCGAACCAGCTTGCTCTTCGATCCCGCCGCCCCCACCTGTCCGGCATCGAGCTTCACGTCGGCGAGACCCACCTTGCGGATTTCCTTCTTCTTGGCCTTCATGATGCCGGGCAACGACGCGTAGCGGGGCTCGTTGAGCCCCTTCTCACAGGTCACCGCGGCGGGGAGGGTGAGTTCCACCACTTCGTCGCCGCCCTCCACACGCCTGCGTGCGCTGGCTTTGTTCCCCTCGATCTTGAGTTCGGTCAGGATGAGCGCCTGCGGTATGCCGAGCAACTCCGCGATGGCCGGGATGGTCTGGGCGGCATCGTCGTCGATGCCCTGCTTGCCGCCGAGAATGAGATGGGCGCCGAGCGGGCGGATCACCTCCGCCAGCACGCGGGCGTTGGCGCCGGCGTCGCCGCCTTCGAACGCCGGGTCGCCCACGTGGATCGCGTCGTCCGCGCCCATGGCCAGCGCGGTGCGCAGCACCTCCTCCACGCGATCGGGGCCCAGCGAGACGGCGACCACGGTGGTATCGTCCTTGAGGCGCTCACGGATGCGGATGGCTTCCTCGACGGCGTACTCGTCGTAGGGGTTCATGACAAACTTGAGACCCTGGGTCTCGATGCCGGAACCGTCCGCGGTGATCTTGATCTTGGATTCGGTGTCCGGAACGCTCTTGACGAGCACGACGATCTTCACCTTGAACCTCCTCGGGCGCGGATGGCCCGGCGCGCTACTTCAGATTGTGCAGAACGCTGCGGGCGATCACGAGGCGCTGGATCTCACTGGTGCCCTCGTAGATCTCCGTGATGCGCGCGTCGCGCATGTAGCGTTCCACGGGAAAGTCCTCCAGGTATCCGGCGCCGCCGTGGATCTGCACGGCTTCGCGCGCGGCCTGGTTGGCGATCTGGGACGCGAACAGTTTGGCCATGGCCGCTTCCTTGCCGTGCGGCTGCTTCTCGTCCTTGAGGCGGGCGGCATTGTAGACCAGCAGGCGTGCCGCCTCGATGTGCATCGCCATGTCCGCGATCTTCCACTGCATCGCCTGGAACTTGCCGATCTGCTGACCGAAGGCCTCGCGCTCTTCGGCGTACTTCACCGACGCGTCGAGACACGCCTGGGCGATACCGACGGCCTGCGCCGCAATACCGATGCGTCCACCGTCCAGCGTGTGCATGGCGATCTTGAACCCGCCCCCCAGGTCGCCCAGCATGTTGGCGGCGGGCACACGCAGATCCTCGAACACCAGCTGGGTGGTGCTGGAGGCGCGCAGTCCCAGCTTGTCTTCCTTCTTCCCCACCGAGAACCCCTTGGAGGCGGCTTCGATGACGAAGGCGGAGATACCGCGCGTCTTGTGGGACGGGTCGGTGCGCACCATGGCCAGCACCACATCCGCTTCCAGACCAGTGGTGATGAAATTCTTGGTTCCGTTGAGGACGAATTCATTGCCGTCGCGCACCGCGCTGGTCACCAGCGAAGCGGCATCGCTGCCCGACCCCGGTTCGCTCAGCGCGTACGCGCCGAGAAATTCTCCACTGGCGAGTCTGGGCAGGTAGCGCTTCTTGAGGTCTTCCGAGGCCCAGTGGACGATGGGCGCGGTCACCAGCGAGCTCTGCACCGACATGGTCACGCCGGTGGACGCGCACGCCCGGTTGACCTCCTCCAACGCCAGCACCAGGGCGAAGTTGCCGGCCGCACTGCCGCCGTACACCTCCGGCACCAGCATGCCGAGAAACCCCATGCGGCCCAGTTCCTTGACGATTTCGCGCGGAAATCTGGCCTCTCGGTTATGCTTGTCCGCGGCGGGGGCGATGACGGTGTCGGCGAACTCGCGCGCCGTCTGCTGAATCAGGCGCTGCTCTTCGGTCAGCGTATACTGCACGATCGCCTCTTCTTCTGAAGGGTCTGCGGGGACGCCGCCGGGGATCCCGGCGGCTTGATATTTCCGTGTATTACGGGGAGCATGCGTCGGATTCGACGTCGGCCTGAATCGAACCTACCCCAGCCCGCAACTCGGTGTCAACGCCCTTTTGGACGCGAAAACGCCCGCATCCACAAGGGGTTGCGGGCGATTCCGGACTCCCGGATGGGAACGTCTTCCTGCGGCGCGAGGGTCACCCCGCCTTCTATTTGACCAGCAGCATCTTGCGCGTGTCGGTGAAACCACCCGCCACCATGCGGTAGAAGTAGACGCCGGAACTGACCGGCGCACCCGCGTCGTTGCGCCCATCCCAACGTGACTGGTAGCGGCCCGCGGCCTTGTGCTCGTTGACCAGCGTGCGCACCCGCGCACCCCGCACGTCGTAGATCACCAGACTCACCGCGTTGCGGATGCCGCCCGGCACCCAGTAGTCGATGCTCGTCACGGGGTTGAACGGGTTGGGGTGGTTCTGGCCCAGCTTCGCGATCGTCACCGGTACCAGCACCGCCAGCGTCTCGTTGACCACACCGCCCTCTCCCTCCAGCCGGTAGACGTAGCGCGAGCCCATCTCCACGCCCCGGTCCACCACCCGCACCTCACCGTCCATGGACAGGCCCACCGCGCTCGCCACCCGCCGGTACGGGCCAGGCGCATCGTCCTTCAGCTCCGCCCGGCTCACGTTGAACAACCCGCCGCTCGCGCTCAGCGGAACCGTCCACACCAGTTCCATGCCCCCGCCCAGCGCCGCGTAGCGGAACGAGGCACCACCCACCGGGGTGGGAACCACGAAGCCGTGGGCCCCGTTGTTGTGCGCGTTGGCGTGGAAGCGCGGCCACGGCGCGGTGGCCGGGTTCCAGCTACCGGAGAAATCCCACACGTAGAGGCTCTTGTCCCAGCCCGCGGCGACGAGATCAATGTCGCCATCCTGATCCACGTCGTTGAGTTCGGGTACGCCGCGCATCGCGTCGTCGGTCTTGAGCGGGAAGCCGGCGATCAACTGGCCGCTCACGTTCCACGCGTACAGGTACTGGGTCTCGCTGCCGATCACGATGTCGGGATTCCCGTCCCCGTCGACGTCGGCGATGACCGGCGACGACTCGGTGTAGGTGGTGGTGGTGTACTGCCTGGGCCACCCCGCCAGCACGACACCATTGCTCTGCGTGCCGTAGATGTTGCCACTGCCGCGCGCCACGAAGATCTCCAGCTTGCCGTCGCCGGTGACATTGCCGATCGCGGGCGACGAGGCGAAGAAGGGGTTCCAGGGGGCATTGCTGAAGTACTGCGACATCTGCAGCGTCGCATCATGGTTGATCACGAACAGGTTACCGGCCGCCGTGTTGACCACAATTTCGAGGTCGCCGTTGTTGTCAACGTCACCAATCGCCGGACTTCCCGCCACGTCGGAAGCAAGCGCGTACGGCCACCCCGGGCTCACGGAACCGTCTTCGTTGAATACGTAGAGCTGGTCGCCCTGCGAACCCACGATCAGCTCTTCCATGTTGTCGCCATCGATGTCCGCCATGGCTGGCGTGGAATAGTTGAATGTGCAATTGGGCATGCGGAAGAACACGCCCTGCGTGAGCGGATTGAAGTCGCCGTCGATGAATTCGCTGCCGTCGGCATTCCAGGCGTAGATCACACCCTTCTCGTCCACCGCGATCACTTCCAGCAGATTGTCCCCGTCGAGATCGCCCGCCGCCACCCCGGCGCGGACGAAGTTCTCCGCGCTCCGGGGCCAGCCGGGCAGCAGGGCCCCCTGATGGTTGAACACGTACACCTGCTTGAGGTCGCGCGAGGCTGCGATGACCTCCAGGCCGGGCGCCGCGTCCAGGCGCGCCAGCGCCGCGTGTGCCACAAACGATCCCCCGACCGGGGACAGCACGCCCCAGGTCTGGGCGTCGCCGTCTCCGTTGATCACTTCACTCCCGTCGCTGTTGAAGGCGTAAACCTTGTCGGCGCACACCACGATTTCGAGATCGCCGTCGCCGTCGATATCGCCCACCACCGGCGAGGAACTGGTTTCGGAGCCCAGCGGAAGGGGGAACCCGGAGACCTGCTGCGGGTTCGTGCTGCCCGAGGCCACGGCCGACGGCGCGCTCTCGTTGCCGGAGGTATCGATGGTGGTGGCCCTGAAGTAGTACAGGGAATTGGACGTCAGTCCCCGGTCGAGAAACACGGTGTGCGACACCGGGTCGACCGTGGACTTCACCCACGGCCCTACCGGCGTCGTGGACCGATAGACGTGGTAGGTTTCGGCATCACCGCTCACACTCGCCGACCAGAAGACCTGCAGACGGTCCGGCCCCAGACTGGGGTCGATGACCAGCCCCACAGGGGCAACCGGCGGACGCAACTCGACGATGTCCTGGTACGAGCGCCCGTAGGTGTCGACGATCTCGACCAGCAGGCGGTGCTCGCTGGCGACACTGGTCTCGATCATCTCGAACCCGGCGGTGTTCTCCGCCTCGGCCATGGGCGCCACGGCCGCATAGCTGTCGTTAGCGCCGATCAGCGTGAAACCGGCGTCCAGATCGGTGATGGTCGCGGACCCGCCCGGAAAGGCACCGGTGCCGAAGTTCTTGACCTTGTAGAACAGGTGGAACTGCTCGCCGGCATCGACAATGCCGTCGCCGTTGCCGTTGGCCACGTCATCGATGCGCAACGTCACCTGGAACAGCCCGGGCTGGTGAACTTCCTTCTTGAATGTGTCACGCCACGCCTCGCCGCCGTCGTTCTTGATGACCAGCGTGAAGGGCACCGGGTAGGCGTCCGGGTATGCGTCGTCGAAGGTGACGCGCACGCCGCCGCCCGCAACCACCGTTGCCCCGCTGGCGATGACACCCGCCGCGGCCGTGCTGTCGTCCAGCACGACACCCGGGTCGCTGCTGCGCAGGGTAACGGTGACGTCACCGGTGGACACCGGGCCGGTGTTCTTGAGGGACAGCGCCAGGTCGACGGTTTCTCCACCCTCGATGACACCGTTGCCGTTACCGGCGGTGCCGCCCGTGTTGTCGTCGTCTACCGTCATGCCCGCAATCTGCACGTATGCTGCCGCGGCCGTCACGGTGATGGTGCCGTCGTAGCGCCGCTGATTGTGACCGGTAACCACGACGTCGATAGCGCCGGGAGACCGGGCGCGGAACGGCAGCGTGGCCTGTCCGCTCATGTCCGTGGTGGCCACCGCGTAGTCGTCGCCGCCTTTGGTCAGGCAGACGGTGGCACCCTCCACCGGATTGCCACCACTCATCACCGTGACCAGGATGTTCTGCTTGCCGGCGGACACGCTGGCGGCGTGGGTCACATCCGTCGTCGCGGGACGGTGCGTCCACATGGGCAGCTCGGGGTCGGCGAGGAGCGTGTAGATGTAGTGCGTCCACAGGTCGACGTTGTCACCGAGCAGGGCCAGCGGTGTGCGCAGCGCGCGCGAGCGGGCGAAGGTCTCGCCGATGTTCGTAACCGCCGAATCAAACGCCAGTTTGTAGTACTCGTTCATGTACGCCGACGAGGCGTTCGGGAAGGCGCTCTCGTTGGCGCCCACCACCGACACCGCGCCCCCGTTGGGATTGCGCAGGAAGTGCTCCGCCAGGCAGTAGTACGTGTACGATGCCCCGGTGCAGTTCAGAAAGTAGAGGCACGATAGACGGTTTCCGTTGATGAGCGCGTCCGCATCGGAGTTCACGATGCTGGCGTCGGACACCGACATGTTGAAGCGATAGCCGTGCCCGATATGCACCACGTGGTTGAACCCGGTATTGAGCGAGTCCAGAACCGCCGCCCGGTTCTCGTCCACCGAGCCCGGGAAGTACTCCTGCGTCTCGTACATGCGCACGACATCGAGTCCCGGGGCGGTCAGATGGTTGTTGTAGATGGTCTCGGTGAGATCGGCACCGTTGACGGTGATCGCCTGGGGTGGCGACCAGTTCAGCGGGAAAAGCACCTCGCCCAGCAGGAGCACGCGATGGCCGAACGAGAGGTCGGCCGGAGTCTCGTAGGCGATGACCTTGCCGGTCATCATGGCCACTTCCGCCACCGACGAGGTCGGCAAGCGGCCCACGTACACCTCGGCGTAGAGGTCGGCTCCGTCTATCGGCGTGCCCTCCCCGAAAATGGCGTCGCCGTCCGCGTTCCACGAACCATCCAGGCAACCGAAGTACATGTCCACCGGCAGGAAACGCCCGCCGTCGTAGAAGCCGCTCCACGCCAGGCGCGGCGCGATCTCGCCGGTGTCTCCGCCCAGCAGCAGATAGGTGATCCCCCACTTTGCATACGCGTCCTTGACGAAGTTGCGGATGGTCTCCTGCGGGTCCGAGCCGTTGCGATAGTTGGCCTCGATCCACTCCGTGGTGCGCACCACCGTCGGGACACCCTTGCCCGTCTTGAAGTCCGCCAGCGCCTGGTAGGCGGCCGCCAGCGAATCGGGGGTTACGATTACGTAATCGACCGCGCTGCCCTCCAGCGAGGGAAAGGTCGAGGGGGCGAAGCCACCGTCCGGCGCGGGCACGTCGACGGCACCAAAGCTGTAACCCGCCGCGTCGGCGCTGTTGATCACGAGCCGCGAAAGTTCTCCCTGGATGCGCTGCATGGCACGCGGACGGCGCCGCACCATGTGGACGGGCGCCGGTTGCGCGGATGGCGTGGTCTCGATTTCGAGCGTGACGGCCGGGTAGGCAACCAGATCCTCTCCGGACAACGACAGCGGATACACCGCGAAACTGGCGATGGTGTAACCATGCAGGGTTCCCACACCAAGCAGACGCGCGCGCTCGGCGGGAAACGCCCCGCCTGACGCCAGCGACACCAGCGCGGTCGATTGCCCCGCGACGCCGTCTTCGGTGCGCATCGCATCCGCGAGCACCGGGCTCACGCGGGTGGCGATGACGGTGGTGCCGCGTGCATCTGCGGCGAACGACGCCAGCTCGTGCCCCTGGGGCAACAGCACGCTCACGATGCGGTACGGCAGCGCCGGGCGCCCCTCGTCCGCGAGGGTGGAATAGCCGTCGGCGCGCACCGAGACCGCGTGCCCCGCGGCGGTACCGCGCACGTCCACGTCGGCGGGGTCGAGCACCAGTTGGTAGGAGAGGGTCGTAGCCTGCGCAGAAAGCACGCCGGCTGCGAGCAGGAGTCCGGTGGCCAGAACGGGAATTGCAACTCGGAATCGTTTCATGAGACCGTCACCTCCGCGTCGGGTCGCGGTTGGGAATACGAACGTTATTTGAGGAGAACCATTCTGCGCGCATCCTGGAAGGAGCCCGCGGACATGCGGTAGAAATAAACTCCGGAACCGACCGGCGCACCCGCGTCGTTGCGCCCGTCCCACTGCGCCGCGTAACGGCCCGCGGCCTTCTCCCCGTCGACCAGCGTGCGCACCCGCGCACCCCGGACGTCGTAGATCACCAGACTCACCGCATTGCGGATGCCGCCCGGAACCCAGTACTCGATTGTTGTCACCGGGTTGAACGGGTTGGGATAGTTCTGGCCCAGCTTCGCGATCGTCACCGGTACCAGCACCGCCAGCGTCTCGTTGACCACACCGCCCTCGCCCTCCAGCCGGTAGACGTAGCGCGAGCCCATCTCCACGCCCCGGTCCACCACCCGCACCTCACCGTCCATGGACAGGCCCACCGCGCTCGCCACCCGCCGGTACGGGCCAGGCACATCGTCCTTCAGTTCCGCCCGGCTCACGTTGAACAACCCGCCGCTCGCGCTCAGGGGAACCGTCCACACCAGTTCCATGCCCCCGCCCAGCGCCGCGTAGCGGAACGAGGCGCCACCCACCGGAGTGGGCAGGGTGAAACCCGTGCGCCCATTGTTGTGCACGTTGGCGTGGAACCGCGGCCAGGGGGCCGCATTGTCGTCCCAGCTACCGCTGAAGTCCCACACGTAGACATTCTTGTCCCAGCCCGCCGCAACCAGGTCGGTGTCTCCGTCGAGATCGACGTCGGCAAGCTGGGGCACACCGCGCATGGAATCCTGGGTCTTGAGCGGGAACCCGTCGAGAACCACACCGTTGCGGTCCCACCCCCAGATGCTCTGCTCCTCGCTGCCGATCACCACGTCCAGCAGGCCGTCGCCGTCCACGTCGGCAATGACCGGCGAGGATTCGGTATAGGTAAGCGTGGAGTAGTTCACCGGAAAGCCGGGGCGATCGGTGCCGGTGAAGCTGAAGCAGTAAAGCTTGCCGCTCGCAGCCGGCACGAAGGTCTCGAGCTTGCCGTCGCCATCCACGTCGGCCAGCGCTGGCGAGGGGGCAAAGAAGAGCCCGTTGGCAGTAAAGCGCGACCACAGCTCGGTGCCGTTGTTGCGGATGGCACGAATGTTTCCATTGCGGACATTGATGACGATCTCCAGGGTACCGTTGCCGTCGACGTCACCCACCGCGGGACTCCCGGAAATGTCATCGGCGAGCGCCAATGGAAACCCGGGCAGGTTGTTGCCATACAGATCGAGCACGTGCAACTCATTGCCCTGGGTGCCGACGATGATTTCATCCCGGCTATCTGAGTTGATGTCGGCCAGCGCCGGCGTGGAATACTGGAAGGTGCAACCGGTGAGGCGTTTGAACACGCCCTGGGTTACAGGATTGGCATCACCGTCCAAGTACTCCGATCCGTCGGCGCGCCACACGTAAACGACGCCGAGTTCGTCGATGGCCACCACTTCCCGGGGCAGTCCATCGCCGTCGACGTCACCCACCGCCGCACCCGCGCGGATGAAGTTCTCCACCGTCCGCGGCCAGCCGGCCAGCACCTCGCCGGTATGGCGAAACACATACACCTGCTTGGTCTCGCGCGAAGATGCAACGATCTCCAGCCCCGGCAGTCCATCGAGCTGGGCCAGCGCCACGTGCCCCACGAAGTTGTCGCCCTGGTCGGACAACACGCCCCATGTCACCGGACTGTTATCGCCATCCACCACTTCGTCCCCGTCCCCGTGAAACGCATAGACGCGGTTGTCGCCGACCACGATTTCCGGCAATCCGTCGCCATCGATGTCCCCCACCGCCGGAGACGACGTGGTCTCCGCGGCCATCCCGATCGGGAACCCGATCACCTGTGACGGGTTGGTGCTCCCGGAGAACGCCGCGCTTTGCGCGCTCTCGTTTCCGGATGCATCGATGGCCGTCGCCTTGAAGTAGTACTTGGTGGTTGAGCTCAGCCCCGTGTTGAGGAAGAACGTGTGCGCAACCGGGTCCACGTTGCTCTGCGCGAACGGCCCCAGTGCGGATGTCGACCGATACAGGTTGTAACGCACCGCGTCCAGGCTCGTGCTGGCCGTCCACGATACCTGCAACCGATCCGGCCCCAACCCGGGGTCGACGACCAGCGCCGATGGCGGCAGCGGCGCGCGCAGCTCGACGGTGTCGGCATAGGCACGGCCGTAGGTGTCCGTCACCAGGATGCGCAGGCGGTGTTCGCTGGCGACACTCGGCTCGATCAACGTCAGTCCGCCCACATTCTCGGCTTCCGCCTGCGGCGCAATGGCGCCAAAGGAATCCGTGCCGTCGATGATTGTGAAGCCTGCATCGAGATCGCTGATGGTCACCGATCCGCCGGGATACGTGCCGGTCCCGAAATTCTTGGCCCGGTAGTACAGGTTGAACTGCTCCCCTGCCTCAACCACGCCGTTGCCGTTGCCGGAGGCGCTGTCGTCGATGCGCAACCGCACCAGCGCAAGGCTGCCCAGGTGGACTTCCTTCTTGAACTCATCGCGCCACGTCTCGACGCCGTTGACGCGGACCACGACGACGAAGGGCGCCGCGTACTCGTCCGGCAGCGCGCTGTTGAAAGTGACGCGCACGCCACCGGTGGCGGTGGCCGTGGCCCCCGCGGCGAGCGTCACCAGGCTGGCAGTGCTGTCATTGATGGTAACGCCCGCGTCGTTGCTGCGCAGCCGGACCGTGAGCGTCCCGGTGGTGCTGGAGGTGCCGGTGTTCTTGAAGGCGAGTTGCAGGTCGACGCGCTCGCCAGCCTCGATGACACCGTTTCCGTTTCCGCTGGTACCGCTGAGGTTGTCGTCGTCGATGACCATCGAGGCCAGCGTCACGTAGGGCCCGGTTCCGGTCACCGTGATGGCGCCATCGTAGCGCTTGTAGTTGCGGCCGGTGGCAACCACCTTGATGGATCCGGCGCTCTCGGCGCGGAAGGAGAGCGTCACCTGGCCGGACACGTCCGTGGTCCCCACTTCGTAGTCATCGCCGTCCTTGGACAAGCACACGACCGCGCCCTCCACGGGCGTAGCGTTGCTGGTCACGGTGACGGTGACCAGGCTGGTCCCCTTGGGGACACTGGCCGGGAAGCTGGCCGTGAGCGGCGCGACCGCCCGCGTCCACAGGGGCATCTCGGGCTCCGCGAGGTTGGTGTAGACGAAGTGCGTCCAGCGATCGGATCCGTCGCTGGCCAGCGCGAAACCGGTTCGCGGTTCGCGCGAGCGCGCAAACAGCTCGCCCTGATGGACGACGTTCTGCATCAGCAGCAGCCGGTAGAACTCGCCCTGGTACGAGGAAGCCGTGGTCGGGAACGCGCTCTCGTTGGACCCCACCACCGACACGGCGCCGCCGTTGGGGTTGCGCAGCAGGTGCTCGGCGAGGCTCTCGTAGGTGTACGCGCACGCGGTACAGTTCAGCAGGTTGAAGTTCGACAGGCGTGTGCCGTTGGTGAAGGCGTCGGCATCCGCGTTCACAATGCTCGCGTCGCCCACCGACATGTTGAAACGAAACCCGTGGCCGATGTGTATGACGTGGTTGTAGCCGGCGTTGATCGAGTCCACGGACACCTGCCGGGTCTCCGGCAGGACACCCGGGTACGCCGGGTGGTTCTCGTACAGACGCGTCACGGCGAGCGCTGGATCGGTGAAGTACGACAGGCGCAGAAACTCGGTGATGCTGGCGCCGTCGAGCGAAATCGGGTCGCCGGGGTGATAGTTCGAGGGGAAGAGCACCTCGGCCAGCATCAGGCTCTTGGCGGCGTAGGACGTCTGCGAGGGCTTCTCGTACTCCATCACCTTGCCGATCATCACCGCGGCCTCCGCGTTGGAGCGCGCGGGCAACCGTCCGGTGTAGACCTCCGCGTAGAGGTCGGCGTTGTCCTGGCCGAACTCGCCGAAGATCGCGTCGTGGTCGGCGTTCCAGTCGCCGTCCAGGCAGCCGAAGTACATGTCGACCGGCAACATGCGGCCGCCGTCGTAGAAGACGGAAAATGCGGTGCGCACCGGAACCTGATCCGAGTCGCCTGCCAGCAGGAGATAGCTGATCCCCCACTTGGCGTAGGCGTCGATGGCGAAATTCCGCACCGTCTCGGCCATGTCGGCGCCGTTGAGGTAGTTGGCCGCGATCCACTCCGTGGTGCGCACCACCGTCGGCACACCCTTCTCCGTCTTCCAGTCGGCCAGGGTCTGGAAGGTGGCGGCGAGTGAGTCGTTGGTAACGATCACGTAGTCCACTGCACTTCCCTCCAACGACGGGAAGATGGACGGCAGGAAGCCGCCGGTCGGTTCGGGCACCACCTCACCCGCGCTGGCGTACGACGACACCTGCCCGGCGTTGAGAACCATGGCGCGCAGCCGTTCGCGTACCGACTCGTCGAGCGCGTCGCGACGGCGTTCGCGTGTTACCGGCCGATCCTCGGCCGCCCGCGTGTGCACGGTGAAGGCAACTTCGTCCACCCCGAGCAATGTGTTGTCGACGACCTCAAACGGGTAGATGGCAATACTCGCCACCGCGTACCCGTGCAACCAGCCCGAGCCCAGGAAGCGCCCGCGCGCCTCACCGGACGCGGGGAGAACCGCAGCCGGCGCATCCGCCTCGAGACCCTGGGACGTGGTGTGCGCACCGGCCACGACGGGCGAAACTCCCGAACGGACGACACGCGTCGTGCCGGAGCGGAACGAAACCGACGCCACCGCCTCGCCGGGCGGCAGCAACACGTTGACGATCCGATAGGGCAACTCGGGATAGCCTGGCTCGCGCGACACCTGCCACCCATCGGCGGTCACGGCGACGCGGTCCCCCCCGGGGGCGGAGGTGACGGACACGTCCCCGGGTACGGGAACGCGAAAGGAGAGGTCCGACGCCACGGCGACGTGCGCGAGCATGGCGACGGCAAGCATGGTAGCGAGCGAGACACGGGCGGAAAGGCGGTTCATCAGAGACAACCTCCGGTACGCGCGGTCAGTCGTTCGCCGGTAGGAGCGACGGCGATCTTCGGACCATCTGCTGGTCTTGCCGCGCGTCCGTGGCGCCGCGGCTATGTCAAATCACGGAGAAATGGAAAACCGTTGTTGGTAGCAGATCGCGTTTCGCTTGCGCTCCCGCGGTTGGTTGTTGAACCGCCCAATGATGAGTACATCATTATATCGCAACGGGATCGGCCCGTCAATGGCAGAGTCTGCGCGACGACAGCCATCCGGGATCTGCTGGTGTGTCGAGGAGGTATGCTCGTCCCGGATGGCCTGCCGCGCAGAAATTCTTGCCCGTTTCTCTATTTCAGAAGGACCATCCTGCGGGTGTTCTCGAAACCACCCGCCACCATGCGGTAGAAGTAGACGCCGGAACTGACGGGCGCACCCGCGTCGTTGCGCCCGTCCCACTGCGCCGCGTAACGGCCCGCGGCTTTCTCCCTGTCGACCAGCGTGCGCACCCGCGCACCCCGGACGTCGTAGATCACCAGGCTCACCCGGTTGCGGCTTCCGCCCGGAACCCAGTACTCGATTGTTGTCACCGGGTTGAACGGGTTGGGATAGTTCTGGCCCAGCTTCGCGATCGTCACCGGTACCAGCACCGCCAGCGTCTCGTTGACCACACCGCCCTCTCCCTCCAGCCGGTAGACGTAGCGCGAGCCCATCTCCACACCCCGGTCCACCACCCGCACCTCACCGTCCATGGACAGACCCACCGCGCTCGCCACCCGCCGGTACGGGCCCGGCTCGCCGTCCTTCAGCTCCGCCCGGCTCACGTTGAACAACCCGCCGCTCGCGCTCAGCGGAACCGTCCACACCAGCTCCATGCCACCGCCCAGCGCCGCGTAGCGGAACGAGGCGCCACCCACCGGTGTGGGCAGGGGCGTGGCAACGTTGCCGTCGTTGAACAGATTGGCGTGATAGCGCGCCCACGGCGCCTTGAGGGGATTGAACATCGACGGGAAATCCCACACGTAGACACTCTTGTCCCACCCGGCCGCCACCAGGTCGGTATCGCCATCCTTGTCGACGTCGGCGATGAGCGGCGTGGCGCGAACCGCATCCGACAACGCCAGCGGGAAGCCGGGCATGAGCTGCCCGGAAGCGTCCCACGCGTTCAGGTACTTGTTCTCGTCTCCCAGCAGCACGTCCAGTGAACCGTCGTTGTCGATGTCCGCGATGACCGGAGACGATTCCGTGTACAACTGGGTGGCGTAGGCCACCGGCCAGCCCGGCAGGCTGCTGCCGTTCCAGCGGATGGCGTACAGGTTGCGGTTCTTGCTCGGCAGGACAACCTCCAGCCTGCCGTCACCATCGAGGTCCCCGAGCGCGGGCGAGGGACCGAACGCCAGCTGGTTCTGGAACCACGTATTCCACAGGATGGTGCCGTCGTGGTGAAGCGCCCACACCAGGCCGCCCCATTCGCACACGACGATCTCCAGGTCTCCGTCGTTGTCGATGTCACCCACCGCCGGGCTACCCGAAATGTCGGTGCTGAATCCCTTCGGCCACCCCGGCACCACCGAGCCGTCTGCGTTGAGCACGTACAGGGAGTCACCCTGCGTCCCCACCACGATTTCATTGACGTTGTCGCCGTCGATATCCGCGATGGCCGGGCAGGTGTACTGATAGACGCATCCGCCGAAGGTGCGGAACACGCCGTTGGTTGCGGGGTTGTTGTCGCCATTGCGCCATTCGCTGCCATCTGGATTCCACACGTAGAGAACGCCCTTCTCGTCGAGCGCGATGACTTCCTTCTGGCCGTCGTTGTTGATATCGCCCGCCACCACCGCGGCGCGTATCGGATTCAACACGGTCTGCGGCCAGCCGGCGATCGGGTTGCCGGTGTAGCTGAAGACAATCACCTGTTTGGTGTCGCGCGACGCGGCCAGGATTTCCATTCCCGGTACCGCGTCCATGTCGGCCAGGCCGACGTGTGCCACGTAGTTGCTTCCCAGGGTGCTGAACAGACCCCACGTCTGCGCGTTGAGGTCAGCGTCGCGTACCTCCACCCCGTTATGATGCCAGGCGTAGAGCTTGTTGTTGCCCTGTATGATTTCGAAGTCGTTGTCGCCGTCGATATCGCCCACCACCGGAGAACACACGGTTTCCACCGCCATGGCGATGGGCCAACCCTCCGCCTGCTTCGGATTCGTGCTGCCGCTGAACTCCGGGGAAGGCGCGCTCTCGTTACCCGAGGCATCGATGGTGGTCACGCGCATGTAATAGCGGGTGGTGGGCTGGAGCCCGCCGCTGAGGAATGTCGTATGGTGCACCGGGTCGGGCGTCATCACCGAGTACGGCCCGCCCGGGAACGGCGACGATAGCACCCGGTAACCGACGGCGTCAGCGGATGCGCTCGCGTCCCAGGAAATCTTGAGACGATCCGCGCCCAGGCTCGGATCGAACTTCAGCGTGAGCGGTGGTACGGGTGCGCGCAGCTCGAAGAGCTTGGTCCACACCTGTCCGTATGCGTCGGCTACTTCCAGCTTGAGCGTGTGGGGCACCGCGACACTGTTCTCCCGCAGGAGGAATCCGTTTGTGTTCTCCGCCTCGCCGATGCTGGGCAACTCCGGGTACGTGTCCACGCTGTCGGTGAACACGAACGCACCGCCGAGGTCGGTCAGACGAGCGGTGAGCCCGTGGGCGGCCCCGGTGCCGAAGTTCTTCACGTCGTAGTAGAGACGGAAGTCCTCGCCCGCGTCGACCACGCCGTCTCCGTTGCCGCTCGCCGAATCGTCGACACGCAGCACCACGAACTCGAGCCGCGGTGTATGCACCAGACGCGTAAAGCGATCCGTCCACAGCGGCACCCCGTTGTCGCGCACCTCGAGCGTGAACAGCACCGGCAGTTCGTCCGGCAGCGAGGGATCGATACGGATACGGAACGGATCGGTGGCGGCGACCGTCCCGCCCGCCGGCACGATGCCCACGGCCGCCAGGCTGTCCTCCACCACGAAACCGACGTAGGAGGTGCGCAACGCAAGGGTGACGTTCTGCGCGGCCGACAGTCCGGTATTCCTGACCGAGGCCGTGAGTTCGAGCACTTCTCCCGCCCCGATCACGCCATCACCGTTGCCGCTGGTGGTCGCGGTGGAGTCATCCCCCACCTCGCACCCGGCGAAGCTCACGTAAGCACCCGCGCCGGGGCTGACGGGAATGGCGCCCACGTGCGTGGCGCGGTTGGGTGCGCTGGCCACCACCGAGACGTTGCCGGCCGACTCGGCGGTCATGGTGAGCGTCACCGATCCGGCGCCGTCGGTGAGACCCACTTCGTAGTCGTCGTCGTCCTTGGAGAGACACACGCGCGCACCGGCCACGGGGCCGCCAGCGTCGGAGACGGTAACCGTGATGGGCGTGGTGCCCAGCCCCAACGCACCGGTGTAGTTCACGACAAGGGGCTGCACCGGCCTCGTCCACAGCGGCATCTCGGGGTCGGCCAGCATGCAGTAGATGTAGTGCGTCCACAGCTCGCCGTTGTCACCGGTCTGCGCGACGGGTGTGCGCGGTTCGCGGGAACGCACGAAAGTCTCGCCGATGTTGGTGACACCCTGGTTGAAGAGCAGGTCGTAGTAGTCGTTCATGTACGGCTGCGAGAGCAGCGGGTAGGCGCTCTCATTGGCCCCCACCACCGACACGGCGCCGCCGTTGGGATTCACCAGGAAGTGCTCGCCGAGACAGAAATAGGTGAAGGCAACGCCGGTACAATTGAGCAGATACAGGTTGGTGAAGCGGTTGGGATTCACCATCGCGTCCGCATCCGCATTCACGATATTCCCCGCACCCACCGACATGTTGAAGCGGAAGCCGTGACCGATATGGTTCACGTGGTCGTACCCACTCTCGATGGAGTCGATGGCCGAGACCGCCGTCTCCGGCAATGCGCCCGGGTAGGGCTCGTAGTTCTCGTACATGCGTGTGAGTGTGAGCGACGGATCGGTGAAAGCGAGCAGCTTGAGGAATTCGGCGATGCCGGCACCGTCCTGGGTGACGGCCTGGCCGGAGGTCCAGTCGATCGGGAACAGCACTTCACCCAGCAGGAGCACCTTGCCGGTGTACGACGCATCCAGCGGCGTTTCGTAGCTGATGACCTTCCCCACCAGCGTTGCCGCCACCACGGACGAGGTCGCCGGCAGCCGCCCCACGTAGACCTCCTGGTAGAGGTCGGTCTGGTCGGTGGCACCGGGCTCGCCGAACAGCGCGTCGTGGTCCGCGTTCCAGTCGCCGTCCAGACAGCCGAAGTACATGTCAACCGGGATCGCCTTGGCGCCGAAGAACGTGGTGGCGCCCAGGCGGGCCGGCACCTGGTCGGTGTCGCCGCCCAGCAGCAGGTACTTGATGCCCCAGTATTGATAGGCATCCAGAACGAAGGTGCGAATGGTCTCCGCGAGATCGACACCGTTGGGGTAGTTGGCCGCAATCCACTCGGTGGTGCGAATCACGGTGGGAATTCCCTTCGCCGTCTTCCAGTCCGCCAGCACCTGGAACTCGTCCGCCAGCGAATCGTTGGTGACGATGACGTAGTCCACCGGGCTTCCCTCCAGCGAGGGGAATGACGTGGGTTTGAATCCGCCACGCCTGTCCGCGACACGCACCGAGCCAATGGTGTAAGCGCTCATCGCCTCCGGATTCTCGACCAGCGCACCGATGCGCGCGCGGACGTCGGCGTCGCGCTGCTCGTTGTAGCGCAGACGCGAGACGACATGCATCTCCGGCCCGCCGTTGCCGGTGCGCACCCGCAGTGTCATGTGCTCACTCACCGTGACCGCGCCACCGGCAATGCGCACCGGGTAAAGCGCGAAACTGGCGATGGCGTGGCCGTGCAGGTAACCGGTGCCGAGATACACCGCCGACGCCTCCGGGTAGCTGCCGCCGCTCCACGTGGTCGCGGCCGGCCCTTCGCCGCGGGAGCCATCGGTGGAAACGGCCTCCGGCACCAGGTACGGGTCGATCGACGTCGCGAGCACCGCGGGCGCGGATGCATCGCAGGTGAAGCCGTCGACGGTCGCACCCGGCGGGAGCAGGAGGCTGACGATGCGGACCGGTACCTGCGGGAGACCCACATCGCTGGTGGAGGCGTAGCGTTCGTCGTCGATATGCGCGAGATCGCCGCTGGCGAGATGCCGGATGGAGACTTCGGCCGCGCGAAGTTCGAGCGTATACACAATCTCCGCAGCCCGTGTGCCGGCGGGCCCGCACAGGGCAGCGATCATTACTACAATGAAGAAGACCGGACGCAGGCGAAGCGGGAAGGAGTCCACGAACCCTCCGTGTTGCTTAATCACTGCCGCGCCATGGCGCGGCGATGTCACCGGACGGCTCCGCGCAAACGCTGGAACCGGCACGGGGGACGTTGCGCAATTGATAGACGTATGCGGTGGGACGATGCGCGCGAGGGGGCTGCGAACACCGACGTGGCACGATCCGCTGGATCCGGCCCGACACACCACCGGGTGGTGACCAAGTATAGCAGCAGCGGGTGTGGGGCGTCAATCCGGGCCGCCGGGCCGGGGACTGCTCAGCGGCGGAGGAAGAGGCGGTTGTCGAAACCGCGCGGGATGTTGTAGAGGCACCGGATCACCGCAATCTCGTCTTCGCTGAACTGGTTCACCTGCGGGGCAACCCCGCCCACCATGAGGTGCGTGTACGACGAGCTGTGGTTGAGTCCCAGCGCGTGGCCAAGTTCGTGGCGGATGGTCCGCTCCAGGACGTGGGCGGTGGCGGGCGTGTAGACGGTCCGAAACTCGATTAGAGCCAGGTACGGATACCAGTCGCTGGTCCACTCCTTCACCCCGTAGTTGTCCTGGAAGAGCCCGTCGAGGTAGATGGTCTCCACACCGGTGCCGGTCCGGTTCGTCGAGACGTTGAAGACCTGCGTCCCCAGGATGGCATCGAACTCGGCGGCGACCCGTTCGACGGTCTCCTTGTAGTCCAACCCGTCCTTCTCGTAGGCGCGGACGTACAGATCGATGGGGAGCTCCCAGCGCCGCTGCTTCGTGCCGAAGGGATTCCCCGCGACATCGGTCATGGAGCGGAAGAACTGGAGGAAGTCCGCGTAGTTGGCCGTGCCCAGGGCGCGGTTTGGTATCACGTACAGGGGCGTCACCGCCAGGTGTGTCACCACGTAGGGCAGCGAAAGATCGAAGTACTCCCCGACACCGGTCGGCGGGGTGTCACCCGCGTTGAGCAGATCGTCGATGGGAGGAAGTTCGCTGAGCGTCCACGAACCGTCCGGCGCGGTGCCGGTGGTAAACAGCCCGATACGTACCACGGCCCCCTCCACCGGCAGTCCGGTTTCGGTGTTGACGACCGACCCGCTCACGCGCATGCCGCGCGTTACCGCCACCGGGCTGTCACCAAGCGGTGAAATATTGCCGAAGTCGTCGATCGCACGCACGGCGAGGTAGGTGGTGCGCGCGGGAAGCAGCCCCCCCACCATCATGGACATCGGCGTCCCGGGCTGCGCCGGCGCCGGAACGCCGGGCCGCTGGCTGCCCCGGGTCCAGTCACCCTCGGTGAGAATCGGGTTGGGCGCGGTGCGTACCTGGTACTCGGAGGGAACCCCCAGCATGCCATCGCGCCCCACCGCCGTCCACGCCACGTACACCTCGCCGGGCTCGTTGCCGGTGCCGGACCCGGTGATCTCCACGCGCGCCGGTGCGATGGTGTCGGGAATGGTGGTGACGCGGAGGTTCCACTCGTGACTCGCGTACAATTCGCCGTCGGTCACGGTGGCACGCACGAGCTTCGAGCCGATCGAGGATGCAAGATACGAGAACTGGCGGGTATCGGACACCAGCGAGTCGTTGACCGTGAACGTGTACGCCAGTTCGTCCTCATCGGGATCGCTCGCCACGATGGCAAAGGACATGGAATTGCCGATGATCAGCGTCGGGCTGGGTTCGATGGGCTGGATCGCCCCGATCGCCGGCGGGTAATTGATGGGCTGGTGGCGCTCGACGGTCCACTCGATGTAGGAGACAAACTCACCGTCGCTCACCGAACCGCGCACGGTCACGCAACCGGTGTCCAGCACCGCGTAGAACCACGGGGCCCCCACCCCTGCCATGCCGCCGTCCACGGTGAAGGCCGTGGTCACCGCGTCCCGGTCCGGGTCGGTGGCGCGAACCGAGAACCGCAGGGTGTCACCCACGAAGGCGCTCAGGTGCCGATCGGTGGGCGCATAGGAATTCACCACCGGCGGGCGGCCGAACCGGGTCGGATCCTCCGAGCCGCAGCCCGCGACGGTCGCGGCGAGCATGGCGGTAAGAAAAAGAGATCGGCGGGTGATTGACATCCTGTCCGGCGGGAGGGGTCCAGGCCCGCCGGTCACCCATCAATATACGCCCCGGGCGGGCGCGGAACAAGCGCCACGATCCGGGGTTGCGGGCCGACGGGCGTATGCGCTACCGGAAGGCCACCGCGGCCACCAGGACACCGAACAGGAAGCCCCCGAAGACCTCGTTCCAGGTGTGCCCCACCAGCTCCTTGAGGCGCTTGCGGTCCAGGTGGTGGGTCTGGCGCAGCTCGTCGGCCAGCTCGTTCAGCAGGCGCGCCTGCTTGCCGACCTCCTGGCGCAATCCGGCCGCCTCGAAGACGAAATAGAGGCTGAAGAGGAAGGTAATGGCGAAGAGTGGCGACGAAATACCCGCGTAGCGGCCCACCCCGATGGTAAGGGCCGTCACCAGGGCGGTGTGGGAGGACGGCATGCCGCCGTTGTCGAAAAAGCGCAGGAAATTCAGCCGACCGGTCCGCAGCATCTCGATCACCACCTTCAACAGCTGGGCGGTGAGTCCGGCAATCAGGGCGGCGATCGCAATACGGTGGATCATGAGGGGGGGCTGCTTTCGGTGCGGACTCGATGCCCGCGTTCGTTGACGGGGAATTCGGGCTTTTATATGCTGAAAGCGTGAGCGAAATCAAGATCAAAACGGCGGCCATGACGCGCATCGGCCGTCACGATGGTGACTTTCGCTCGCTCCTTGCCCGGGCGGCCGCGCTGGCGCTCGACGGAATCGACCCCGGCCGCATCCGGGCGGTCTTTTTTTCGTCCTTCGCACCCACGGAGTTGTGCGCCATCGCCGATCCCGCCGGCCTCGCCGGCGAGGTGCTGCGTGCGGTGGCACCGGGCCTTCGTGCCCCCGTTCTCGGTCCGTTCCTCACCGGCGCGGAGGCGATCCATCGCGCGCTCCAGAGCGCGGATCGAACGCCGGGGGACGTCCTGCTGGTGGGGTGCGAGAAGATGACTCACCTCGACGCCGGCGCGGCCGCGGGAATGCTGGCCCCGCGCGTGTCCGACGCGGTCGAGCAGCGTCACGGCGCCACGCTTCCTGCGCTGGCGGCCCTCGCCACCAGCACCTACCACACCGCGCACCGCGTGCCGCAACGCGCATTCGACGAAGTTGCCATCAAGAATCACCGTCACGGTGCGTTGAATCCGCTGGCCCACTTCCGCAAACCGATTACCGCGCAGGATGTGCGGCGCAGTCCGGTGGTGGCCGATCCCCTGCGCCGTCACCACTGCGCGCCGATGTCCGACGGGGCGGCCGCGTGCGTTCTTTCGAGTGACGAAGGGGCGGTGCGCCTCACCGGATGGGGTGCGGCCATGGACACGCCGCGCTTTCACGAACGCCTGCGGCCGGGCGAGTTCCACGCCGCGGCGAGAGCCGCGCGCGCGGCGTTCGCCATGGCCGGACGGACGCCCCGCGACGTGCAGGTGGTTGAAATCCACGACGCCTTCGCCCCCTTTGAACTGATGAACCTCGAGGCGATGGGTTTCTTTGCGCTCGGCGATGCGTGGCGCGCCCTCGCGCGCGACGAGTTGTCGGTCGGAGGCCGGCTGGCGGTGAATCCGTCTGGCGGCATGAAGGCGCGCGGACATCCTATCGGTGTGTGTGGACTGACGTCCCTGGTGGAGATCCACCAGCAGCTGACCGGCACGGCCGGCGAGCGGCAACAGGCCGGTGCGCGCATGGCCGCCATCCAGAGCGCCGGTGGTGTGTCACGCGACTGCTACGTGTTCACGGCCGAGGCAGCTTCATGAACGGCCCATCGCACCCGCGCCTCGTCGCGTGGCGCTGCCCGCGCGGTCACGTGCAGCTGCACGGCGCGCCGGCCTGCCCGGCCTGTGGAGAACGTCTGCGGCCGGCGCGCCTCTCGCCCGACGCGCGCCTCATCGCCACCACCACGGTGCGCGTCAACCCGCAAGGACGGCCGTTCGTGCTGGGAATTGCCGTCACACGCTGCGGCCGCGCGCGTACGCTGTGCGTCGTAAGGACGAGGATTCGCGGCAATGGCCGCGACGCGGTGCGACTGTGTAACGAGGACGGCGTGGTGGTGGCGCGCGCGGCGCGCGTCAAGGCCCGCAGTCCGGGGCAATCCGCCAGGCGTGGAGGTTCACGAAGAAACTGATCGCGCTGGGTTTCACGTTGCAGAAACGATTGGAAACCGCGGTGATTTCCTGCGGGACCGCGATGAACGTGTAGGGCTGATCCTCGTACACCAGCCGCTGCACCTCGTCCCACAGGTGCTTTGCTCCCGCCATGTCGGGCACGGCGCGTGCCGCCTCGATGAGCCGGTCCACCTCCGGATTCGCGTAGGCGCCGAAGTTGAACCCCTGCGGACGCTTCGACCGGGAGTGGAACATGCTCGTCAGATCCACCCTGGTCTGCACCTTCCACTCCACGAATGCCCCGTCGAAGTCCGCCGCCAGAACGCGATCCTGGTAGGCTCCGAATTCCATGACGCGCAGGTTCACCTTCACGCCGATGCGTTTGAGCTGCGCCTGCACGATGGTCACCACGTCGACGCGGTTCTGGGCGTCATTCACCACAAGTTCGACCTCCAGCGGCACGCCGTCCCGCTCCAGAACGCCATCGCCGTTGCCATCGCGGTAGCCGCGCTCCGCGAGCACCGCCCGTGCCCGCGCCGGATCGAACGGGAGCGCCGCGATGTCCGGGTCGTGGGCCCACAGCAGGGGTACGATGGGGCTCGTGCACTCCTGTGCGTAGCCGCCCCACACTGTCCGGATCAGCTCCTCCCGATCGATGCCCATGGTGAGCGCGCGCCGCACCTCGCGGTCGTCGAAAGGAACGCGCGTGGTGTTCCACACGATGAAGCTCATGCGCCGCGACGGCACGGTATGAATGACCGCGTCCGGCCGCCGCTCGCGGATGGACGCAACGTCCCCGGGCTGCACGGACTCGAGCAGGTCGATTTCGCGCGCCTTCAGCTGCCCCACCAGTGTCACCGCGTCGGGAACGAACTTGAAGATCACACGCGTGACCGCGGGCGCCGCACCGTGGTAAGCGGGATTCGCCTCCAGCGCGATGTACTGCCCGGATTCCCAGCCCGCCAGGCGGTAGGGGCCGTTGCCGGTCGGCGCGCGGCCGAAGGGGGCGTTCTTGAGTTCCGCTCGCGGCACGCTGTCCAGCAGGTGGCGGGGCAGGATGACGCCGTCGTTGGCATCCATGACCTGGTAGAGGTAACGCTCGGTGTAGTGGAACACCACCGTGCGGGCACCGCGCACCTCGACGTCGCGGATCTTCGCCTTGATGCTGGCGCTGGGCCAGGCCACGGTGGTGTCGGTGTGAACCTGCCAGGTAAAGCGGACGTCCTCCGCGGTAACCGGGGTTCCGTCCGACCAGCGCGCGTCGGCGCGCAGCAGGAAGGTCACCGCGAGCCCGTCGTTGCTGGTCGACCACGACTCCGCCAGTTGCGGTCCAAAGGACATGAAGTCGTCCTGTTCCTCGAGCAGTTTCAGGAAAACCAGTCCCGCAATCTGGTGGCCTTCCGACGCGGTGATGGCAATCGGGTTGAGCGTGCGCGGCTCGGCGCGCGTTCCCACCACCAGGGTGCGCGCATCGAGGCCTGCGTCGCCGGACGCAGGCCGTGTCGGCGCCGCCAGCACGAGCAAGGCCGTACACAGCACGCCCGGGCAGCGGAGTATGCGGCGAACGATTGTCATCTTGATGCCCGCCCGTCTTGCGCGGACGGATCCTGCAACGCGCGCGTTTTCACGTATAGAACGGACTTGTACATGGCGGTGGTTGCCGCCAGCAGGTAACCGCGCACACCCGCACGCCAGCATCCTTTGAGCACGTAGTAATTGAAGAACACACCGGCGGGTGCGACCAGGGGATCCAGCACCCCGACCCTGCGCCGGCGGGCGCGACCGGGCGCCTCCAGAGAAGTATACACGCTCATGCGGCGCACACTCTCGGCGATGGTCGGGTGGGTGTAATGGTTCAGGGGCGGATCCAGTTTCGCCACCGGCCCGTTCACCAGGTAGCCCTCGTGGACGGCGGCGTCGGTGACACGCACCGCGTCGCGCCGCGCCAGTCGCAGCTGCCAGTCGTCCGTCCACGGCCCCCTGTCGACCCACGCCCCCAGGAACTGGTTGCGGCGATGAACCCGGTAGCCGGCGGCGCCGGTGTTTCCGTCTACGACGCGGCGAATCGCGGTGGCGAGCTCGGCGGTTACTTCCTCGTCCGCATCGCACGCGAACACCCAGGCGTGACGCGCCTGCTGCAGGGCGAAACGCCGTTGCGCGGCGAACCCGGGCCACGGGTTGGCGATGACGCGCGCGCCGCGCGCCCGTGCCCGCCCGGCGGTATCATCGACCGACCCTCCGTCCACCACCACGATCTCGTCGGCGAAGGAGAGGCTGGCGACGCAACGATCGATCTGCGCGCCGGCGTCCTGGGCGATCACCAGCGCGGACACACCGGGAACGGCGCCGGCGACGTGGGTCACGCCACCTCGCTCACCGCCCGGGCTCCGCCGCCCGCGGCTTCCGCCACCGCCGGCCGGCCCAGGCGCGCGTTGTAGTTCTGAATCGACTCCACGTGCACGGGACCGCCCGAAAGGGTCTGCAGCCCGAGCACCAGGGCGTGGAACCCGGCCTGCGTGGTGATGCACTGCACCTTCATCTTGTTGGCCGCGAGACGGATGAACTTGTCGTCCTTGACCGACTTCCGGCTCCAGGCCATGTTGACCACCAGGTGGATATCCCCGTTCTCGATCATGTCGATGATGTCGTGGTCACCCTCGCTCAGTTTGTGCACCACGCGCGCCGGCACACCGTGGGAGCGCAGCACCTTGGCCATGCCCGGCGTGGCCACGATATGGAAGCCCATGTCGCGCAGTGCCTTCACCGGAAAGATGACCTTGCGTTTGAACCGGTTGGCAACTGAAATGAAGACGTTCGCCCCCCGGGGCAGCCGGTAGCCCGCCGCCAGTTGCGCCTTGATGAAGGCCTCGTCGAAGGTTTCGCCGATGCCCATCACCTCGCCGGTCGAGCGCATCTCCGGGCCCAGGATGGAATCGACACCGGGGAACTTCTCGAACGGAAACACCGGCGCCTTCACCGACATGTAGTCCGGCATGATGGTCTCGCCGTACCGCGCCATATCGATCTTCTCTCCCATCACCGCGCGCGTCGCCAGCTTGACCCACTGCACCCCGGTGGCCTTGCTCACGTACGGGACGGTGCGCGAGGCACGCGGGTTGATCTCGAAGCAGTAGATGCGGTTGTCCTTGATGGCGAACTGCGCGTTCATCATTCCCACCAGATGCAACGCGCGCGCGATGCGCACCGTCTGGTTCTTGACCTCGGCGATGATCTCCTCCTCCAGCGCCAGCGGCGGAATGACGCAGCTCGAATCGCCCGAGTGGATGCCGGCTTCTTCCATGTGTTCCATGACGCCCGCGATGACGACGTTCTCGCCGTCGCTCACGCAGTCCACGTCCACTTCCACCGCGCCCTCGATGAACTTGTCGATCATGAGCGCGCGCGATTCGCTGGAGCGCAACGCGGAGTCCACCGACTCCATGATCTCTTCCTCGCTGCGCACCAGTTCCATCGAGCGCCCGCCGAGCACGTAGGGCGGGCGCAGCAGCAGCGGGTAGCCGATGCGGGCGGCCTCGCGGATGGCCGCCTCCCGCGACGAGGCGAAGGCACACGGCGGGTGCAGAATACCGAGGCTGTTCATGAGATCGTGGCAGCGTTCACGGTCCTCCGCCTGGTCGACCGCCTCCACACCCGTTCCCAGCACCTTCACGCCCGCGGCGGCAAGGCGGTGCAGGAGTTTCAGCGGGGTCTGCCCGCCAAACTGAAAGATCACGCCCGCAGGTTGTTCCTTGCGCACGATGGCCATCACGTGTTCGAAGGCCACCGGTTCGAAGTACAGGCGGTCGGAGATGTCGAAGTCGGTGCTGACCGTTTCCGGGTTGCAGTTGACCATGATGGCCTCGCAGCCCATTTCGCGCACCGCCATGGCCGCGTGCACGCAGCAGTAGTCGAACTCGATTCCCTGCCCGATGCGGTTGGGACCGCTGCCCAGGATGACCACCTTGCGCTTCGCGTTGCGCGAGCGGCGCGTGTCGGTTTCCACGTCGCACTCGTCGTCATACACGATGTAGTAATACGGCGTGCGCGCCTCGAACTCGCCCGCGCACGTGTCCACCATCTTCACCACCGGGTGGATATCCATGCCCTCGCGGGCGCCGGTGACCTCCTCCTCGCGCACGCCCCACAGGGTGGCGAGCTGCCGGTCGCAGAAGCCGAAGCGCTTGGCCGCACGCATGAACTCGCGCGGCGGCGGAAACGCCTCGGCGCGCACACGGCTCTCGAAGTCCACCAGCACACGCAGGTTCTCCAGGAACCAGGGGTCGATGCGGGAGAGTTCGTGGATGCGCGCGGTATCCATACCCGCGGCATACGCGGCCTTCACCGCAAACAGCCGCAGGGAGTTGGGCACCGACAGCATCCTCTCGATGTCCTCGGCCGGCAGCGCCACCGTATCGAAACCGGTCCAGTCGCTTTCCAGGGAACGCAGCGCCTTCTGCAGCGCCTCGTTGAAGGTGCGGCCCAGCGCCATGACCTCCCCGATGGACTGCATCTGCGAGCCCAGCACATCCTCCACGCCGCTGAACTTCTCGAAGTTCCAGCGCGGAATCTTGACCACGACGTAGTCGAGCGACGGTTCGAATGCGGCCGGAATGGTGCCGACGATGTCGTTGGGCAGTTCGGCCAGGGTGTAGCCGAGTGCCAGCCGCGCCGCCACCTTGGCAATGGGATACCCGGTGGCCTTGCTGGCCAGCGCCGACGAGCGTGATACGCGCGGATTCATCTCGATCACCGTCATGCGCCCGGTCGACGGCTCGACGGCGAACTGTACGTTGGCCCCGCCCCAGATGCCGACCTCATCCATGATCTTGAACGACGCGTCGCGCATCATCTGGTACTCGCGGTCGCGCAGGGTCTGCACCGGCGCCACGGTGATGCTGTCCCCCGTGTGCACGCCCATCGGATCCAGGTTTTCGATGGAACACACCACCACGTGGTTGCCGTCGCGGTCGCGCATGATCTCGAGCTCGAATTCCTTCCAGCCCTCGATGGACTCCTCGATGAGCACCTCGTGCACGGGCGACTTGCGCAGCCCGGTCTTGACGATGCGCACGAACTCGTCGCGGGTGCGCGCCATGCCGCTACCGCTCCCCCCCAGGGTAAAGGAGGGACGGATGATGGCGGGCAGCCCGAGCAGTTCGAGCGCGCGCATGGCCTCCTCCATCGACTGCACCACCGCGCTGCGCGGGGTGTCGAAGCCGGCCTCCTCGCACAGCGCCTTGAAACCGCTGCGGTCCTCGGCGCGGCGGATGGCGTTGAGATCCACGCCGATCAGTTTGACGCCGAACTCCTCCAGCACGCCGGAGTCGGACAGTTCCATGGCGAGGTTGAGGGCGGTCTGCCCGCCCAGCGTGGGCAGGAGCACGTCGGGCCGTTCCTTCTCGATGATCGCACGGCAGGCGTCGAAGGTGAGCGGCTCGATGTAGGTGGCGTCGGCCATGTCGGGGTCGGTCATGATGGTGGCGGGGTTGCTGTTGATCAGGACGACGCGCAGCCCCTCCTCGCGCAGCGCCCGGATGGCCTGCGTGCCCGAGTAGTCGAACTCGCACCCCTGCCCGATGACAATCGGCCCGCTGCCGATCACCATGACGGAGCGAATGCCTTCAAGCCTGGGCATGGTTCCACTCCTTCGCTTTCTGGTAGAAACGGTCGAAGATGAAGTGACAGTCGTGCGGTCCCGGCGATGCCTCGGGGTGGAACTGGACGCACTCGACCTTGCGGTGTTCGTCGATGAATCCCTCCAGCGTTCCGTCCGCCGCGTTGGTGTAGGTGATAGTGACCCCGGCGTGGTCGGCGATGTCGTCGCTGACCGCGAAATTGTGGTTCTGGCTGGTGATGAACACCTGGTTGGTGCGGTGGTCGATCACCGGCTGGTTGGCGCCGTGGTGCCCGAACTTGAGCTTGTAGGTTTCGGCACCGAGCGCGCGCGCGATGAGCTGGTGACCGAGACAGATGCCGAGCATCGGCGTGCGCCCGATCAGCTGGTTCACCTGCTCGACCACCTCCGGGATGTCGGCGGGATCGCCCGGTCCGTTGGACACCACCACGAAGTCAAACCCGCCCTCCAGGATCTCCGCCGCCTTGAAGCCGGCATCGAACACGCGCGTGGTGACACCCAGCCGGCGCACATTGTCCACGATGCTCTTCTTGACACCCAGGTCGATGACCGCCGCGCGGCGCTCGTCGCCCGCGTGCAGGGCGTTGAGTGTGCCGGAGACGCCCGCCACCAGCCGCTCGCCGCGGTCGAGCTTCTTCGAGCGCGCCAGCGCCAGCAGGTCCTCGTCGCGCATGTTCTCACCGCCAATGGCGGCGATGATCGCACCCTTGTCGCGAATGTGGCGCGTGACCGCGCGTGTATCCACGCCGGTTAGGCCGGCGAGTCCCTGCTCCACCATGAAGGGCTCGAGCGCGCTGCGCCCAGGACCGGGAGAGAAGAATTCCTGCAGGTCGCGCACCACCAGCGCGCGCGCCGCGGTCGCAGGTTTCTCGTTGTCGTCCACGGTGACGCCGTAGTTGCCGATCTGCGGGTAGGTCATCACCACGATCTGCCCCGCGTAGGACGGATCGGTGATGACCTCCTGGTAACCGGTCATCGAGGTGTTGAAGACGACCTCGCCCCAGACGGGCCCGCCCCAGCCTGTGCGGGCCGCCGCGCCGGTGAGAAGGCCGTCGTAACGGGTTCCGTCGGCGAGGATCATTTTGCCACGCGGGCGGGGATTCATCGCGTCACCTCCGGTGCAGCGTGTTCGGCCGGCGCGATGTGACCACCGGCGGGCACAAAAAAACGCCCTCCCGCGATACGCTCGGGAAGGCAACAGGGTCGCGCAACGATCACCCCGCATGCGCGCGGGGACAACGGGGTTGTCATGTGGAATCCCTTCTGGGCCTCGCGGGGCCCGGTTAAAAGGACGTATTGGTAGCGGATACTACGGTCTCGGGGGCCGCGGGTCAAGTCCCCGGCCGCAAAAACGCAATCTTTTGCCCCGGCCCCGCCGCCGGCACGGGCCTCGACGGCAGAGCCGGGGTCCGGTGAGGATTCGCTAGCGCGTCTTGTGCAGCGGGCAGGAGAAGTACACGCCGGTGGCCTGGAAGTCGTTGAGGTCGAGGTCCTCGACACCGCACGCATTGGCGTACTTGCCCCCGTCCACCCCCGGCTTCAGCACGAACTCCTGCCACCGCCCGCCGTTGTAGCGGCCGTAGCCCGGCGCGGCGTCGGAGATGGCGCCGATGCCGTCGCGAAAACCGGCCGGGCTCTTATAGAGGGCGTCGAAGTTGCCCGCCCCGGGGCTCACGTTGGCGGGGGTGCCAAAGGTGTTGTACACCTCGCAACCGGCCCAGATCAGGCCGCGCTGGTCCGGCGGTGCCGCGCGGGTAACCGCCACCGCGGCGGCGATTGACAGGACGCAGCCGACTGCCAGGAATCGAATCCAGTTGGATCGCATGAGAGTCCTCCTTCGTTTCGGTCGTGTGGGGTTTGTCCCCGATACGAAGCCGGACCATGGATTGGATGAGAGGCGTTGCGGGGCATCACACCGCGATACGGATGCGCCGTTCGCGCACCGGCGCGTCGCCACGCGAACCCGCCGCGGCGGCACGCAACAGGTCGAATATCTCCGACCCCAGCACGTCGATCTCGGTGAACTTGTAGTTCTCCTCCCCGAAGCGGCGCACGGTCTCGGTCTGGCGCGCGAGCATGCGGGCGTCCTGCCGGAAGATGCGCATGGCGAAACGGCGCAGCAGCGGGCGCACCATCCAGCCCGGCACCGGCAGCCGGTAGGAGAACATCACCGCCAGGCGCGTGCGGTAGTCGCCCAGCGGTGCCAGTGCGGCGGAGATGCACAGGCCGGACTCGCCCAGGCGATACTCCACCTGGGCCACCGACGGCAGGATGAAGCGGTCGAAGTGGACCACTTCGCCCCCGCGCGGCGCCAACAGGCGGGCGACGACGCCGGGCGGGCGCGATTCGCCGATGTACTCGGCCTCGACGCGGTCGGGATGGCGGCGCACCACCACCTCGATTTCCCGTCGCGGGCGATCCTCGCTGCGAAAGAGTCCGCCGTGCAGAAAGGCGGTGTGCGGAACGTCGAGCGCGTTCTCCGCCACCGCGTGCAGCGAGGCGTCGACGTCGAGGGTCTCACGCGCGCTGCTCCAGCCGCGCACCCCCACATACGGAAACTGAAACGGCTCGCGCAGCGGGGGGGTGTCCTCCCTGCCGTACACCCACACGAAGCCCTGCGACTCGCGGGTTGCGTACGCCGCGGCGCGCCGCTCGCGCGCGCGCACGTCGCCCACCAGCCCCGGCACGGCGCGACACTGCCCCGCGGGGTCGAACTGCCAGCCGTGATACGCGCACTGGATGCACTCGCCCCGCACCCGGCCCAGCGACAGGGGAACGTTGCGGTGCGGGCAGCGGTCGGCGAGCGCAGCCGCCTGCCCGCCGGCGGTGCGAAACAGCACCACGGGCACGCCGAACAGGGACGCCGCCAGCGGTTGCGACCGCAACTGCTCGGACCGGCACAGCGGGTACCAGTCGTCGCGGACGTGTGCAATGAAACGGTGCATGTCACGCAGTATAGCGCATGCATGGCGGGCGTGCACGACACCGCTGCGACGCGATTTCCGCAGCGCGATTTCAAATGTTTCGCGCGAGGACCATGAGCGGAGGAGCGGTGTCGTGCGCAGCCGCTGGAATCAGGATGACTTCGACGACTTCGTGGTGCGGACGGCCTCGGCGAGCCCGCAGTGGTCGCACTTGCTGCCCGCGCGGCGGCGGCGCAGCCGGCCGGTGACGAGCCAGGCCACGGCGGCGATGACGGCCGCGAGTACAAGGATGGTTTGCAGCGTGTTCGACATGCTATCTATCCCAGGCCGATGAGCCGCCCGCCCTGGAACACGGCAAAGCTCACAATCCACGCGAGCGCGTTCATCATCACCATCATGAACAGCGGCCAGCGCCACGAGTTGGTTTCGCGCCGCACCACCGCCACCGTCGACATGCACTGGCAGGCCAGCACGAAGAACACCATCAGGCTCACCGCGGTGAGGGAGGAGTAGGCGCGCGCACCCGTCTCCGCGTCCGTGGCCAGGCGCAGCTTGTCGCGCAGTGTGTGCAGGCCCGCGTCGCTCTCGCCCAGGTTGAACACCGTGGCCATGGTCGACACCATGACCTCACGCGCCGCGAACGAGGTGATCAATCCGATGCCGATGCGCCAGTCGAACCCCAGTGGCTCGATGAGCGGCTCCAGCAGGCGCCCGCCGCGGCCCGCAAACGAGTCGCGCAGGTTCAGCCCGGCCAGTTCGTTGCGCAGTGCGTCGGCGGTGACGACGTCACCGGCCTGCGCGGCGACATCGATGCGCGCCTCCAACTCCCTGCCCTGCTCGCCCGCACCCGGGTAGGAGGCGAGGAACCACAGGATGATCGATACGGCCAGGATCACCGTGCCCGCCTTCTGCAGGAAGAGCAGGCTGCGTTCGCGCACCGTGTGCACGACCGTGCGCCACGCCGGCATGCGGTACGGCGGCAATTCCATGACGTACAGCGGTTTTCCGCCCCGCAGCGCCGTGCGCTTGAGCACCGCCGCCACCGCGATGGCGGCCACGATACCGAGGAAGTACATCGAGAACAGCGTGATACCCGGCAGGGTGAGGAAGCCGATGCGCGTGCGCGGGATGAACGCACCGATCAGCACCGCGTACACCGGCAGCCGCGCCGAACATGACATGAAGGGCGCGATCATCATGGTGGTGATGCGGTCGCGCCGGTTGTCGATGGTGCGCGTGGCCATGATGCCCGGGATGGCGCAGGCGAACGACGACAGCAGCGGGATGAAGGAACGTCCGGAGAGGCCCACCCGCCCCATCACCCGGTCCATGATGAATGCGGCGCGGGCCATGTAGCCCGACCCCTCCATCACGGAGAGGAAGAAGAACAGCACCGCGATCTGCGGCACGAATATCAGCGTCGCCCCCACACCCGCGATCACCCCGTCCACCACCAGCGAGCGCAGGGGGCCGTCGGGCAGGTGCGCCCCCACGAAACTCCCGAACATGGATACCGACGAATCGATCCAGTCCATGGCCGGCGCAGCCCACTCGAACACCGACTGGAAGATCGCTCCCATCAGCAGCACGAAGATGACGGGGCCGAAGATGCGGTGTGTCAGCACGCGATCGATGCGCGCGCGTGTGCGCGCCTCCTTGCCCTCGCCGCGGCTGGAAACCGCCACCTCCATGATGTCGTCGATGGCTTCGTAGACGCCGCGCGCGTCGTCAACGCGCCAGTCCGGCCAGCTCTGGTCGAGGCGGCGGCGCAGCACGCGCAGGTCGTCCTGCACGTCGGGCGGCACGAAACGCGCGATGGCGTCGTCCTCGCCGTCGTCGAGCAGGATCGCGGCCGCCAGGTCGGTGCGTCCGGTGGACGAGAGTAGCCCGCGCCGCGGCAGGCGCGCGCTCAGGCTGTCCAGTACGCGCTGCACCGGTGCGGGGCGCTGCCGGAAGGTGCGCGCCGACGGCGCCACTTCGCGCTCCATCAGGCGGCGCAGGTTGCCGATGCCGATTCCCTTGGCCGCGGATATTGACACCACCGGCACGCCGAGGCGAAGCTGCAGGGTCTCCTCGTCGATGGAAATACCTTCGGCGCGCGCAGCGTCTATCATGTTGAGCGCGAGCACCACGGGGCGCCCGATGCTGATCAGTTGCAGTGCGAGAAACAACTGCCGCTCCAGCTGGGTGGAATCGACGACGAAGACCACCAGGTCCGGCGACGGCGTATCGGGGGAGAGCCCGAAGAGCACGTCGCGCACGATCATCTCGTCGGGCGATCCGGGGTGGAGGCTGTAGGTGCCGGGCAGGTCGAGCACGTCCACGCGACCGCCGGACGGCAGCGCGCACCGGCCCACCTTCTTCTCCACGGTGACGCCGGCGTAGTTGCCCACCTTGGCGCGCATCCCGGTGAGCCGGTTGAAGAGGGTCGACTTCCCGGAGTTGGGATTGCCGAGGATCGCGACGACGCGCGTCTTCTCCGGGTCGCCGTCGGGGCCGCCCACGACCCGCAGGCCGCCGCGGCGCGGGCGGATCAGTTCAGACAGGCTCGACATGGACCCGGGCGGCCTCCGAGCGCCGCAGCGAGAGGTGCGTTCCGCGCACGACCAGCTCCAGCGGATCCCCGAGCGGCGCGGAACGAACGTAGTGAACGGGGGTGCCGGGCACGAGCCCCAGGTCCATCAGACGGCGCACCAGCGGACCGCCACCGACGATGTCCTGGATGATGGCGCGAGCGCCCGGTGTCAGATGGTCGAGACGAACCGTCTTCATCGCGTGCGCTCCGCGGCGACGCGGGGCCGGGGCAGGTCGCGCGCGATCATCTCGACCAGGCAGTGTTCTTCACAGATATCACACGCTTCCACGTCGTGGTGCGGGCACACGCGCCGCGTGCGCCGGTAGCGATCCAGAACCGGCGCGGTATCCTCTTCGCCGGAGCTGAGGATCGCGGTGAGACGCAACAGCCGCGTCATCGCCTCCTGGCTCACCAGGTGCTCGATCATACAGGCATCTTCGTTGGCCACCTCGGCGGGGACGCCGAGCACATCGCGAAAGAAGACGGTAAGCAATTCGCGGTTGCACTGGGTGCGCGCGGCGAGTTCCTTTCCGGTATCGGTGAGTTCCACGCAGCCGTAACGCTCGTGGTCCACCAGGCCACGGGCGGCCAGGGAGCGCAGCATGGAGGTAACACCGCTCTTGGAGACCCCGAGGTGGTCGGCGATGTCGCCGACACGCGCGAATCCCTTCTCCTTCTTGAGCGCGGCCACCGCCTGCAGGTAGTGAGCCATCGAGTGGGAGAGTTCCTTTTCCTGATAGCGCTTCCAGATTTCCATGACTGCCCGTCCGTGTTAGGGATGACGAATAGTGTTTAGTCCACTTAATCTAACAAGACAAGGTTGTCTTTTTCAAGCCCCAACTCGGGAATCTTTGCGCCAATCCCACCCCGGGACGAAACCCTCCCGGCGGGGGCGACCGATGTGCTAAGCTCATTGCCATGAAATGGTTACAACGGCAAATCGACCTGGCCCCGCGGGCACGGGGCTTTCACCTGGTCACCGCGGAGATCCTGAGGGCGCTGCCCGAACTGGCCGGATTCCGCGTGGGGGTCGCCCACCTGTTCCTGCTCCACACCTCGGCGTCGCTGTGCGTCAACGAGAATGCCGACCCCGACGTGCGCGGTGACCTGGAGCGGCATTTCAACCTGCTCGCCCCGGAGAGCGCCCCGCACTATGAACATACCGTCGAGGGCCCGGACGACATGCCGGCGCACATCAAGGCCGCGCTCATCGGAACCGGCATCAGCATCCCCATCACCGGCGGCGCCTTCAACCTGGGCACGTGGCAGGGGATCTTTCTGTGCGAGCACCGCGACCGCGCCGGGTCGCGCAGCCTCGTGGTCACCATCCAGGGAGAAGACGGCTAGACCTGCGACGCGGCTGGCACCACTGGTTGCGTCACGCGCGTGGCGTGCAGCACCAGCCACGCCCCCACCGCCGATACGAGTGCGCACACGAACCACACCATGCGCGGATCAAGCGCAAACAGCGCCGTGCCTCCGACAGGTCCCAGCACCGCACCGAAACCCCACGCGATCCCCCACGCACCCTGGTAGCGCCCGCGCATATCGGGTGGCGACACGTTGGCCACGTGTGCGGAGGCCATTGGAAAGTAGAGCATCTCGCCGACCGTCCAGACTACGACCGTGAGCATGAGCAGCGGGACGCTGCGCACGAATCCCGTCATGAGAAAGCCGGCCCCGATTACCAGCATCCCCAGCGTCATCACGCGCCGCGCCGGGCGCCGCCGCGTGTACGAGGTCAGCGGCAGTTCGGTGAGACAGATGATGACGCCGTTCATCGAAATCAGGATGCCGAACATGGCGCTCGAGTGCCCGTAGGCCTCGACCTGCAGCGGGTAGCTGGAAACGAACTGCATGAAGACCGCGGAGGCGGCCAGCGTCGACGCAATGAAGAGCAGGAAAGGCGTGTCGCGCAGAATGACCGGCAACGCGCTGCGGCGTTCGTCCGTTTCGTGCTGCTCACCGACGCGGTTGGGCAGCGCAAACAGCGCGATGCCCGCGTAGATCACCGAGGTGATGGCATCACCGACGAAGAGGAGCGTGAAGGAACGCTCCGCGATGAACCCGCCCACCGCGGGGCCGACCGCGAAGCCCAGGTTGATGGCGAGACGGTACAGCGCGTAGGCGGTCACCCGCTGCGCGGGTTCGGTGACGTCCGCGATGAGCGCCGACGCAGCCGGCCGGTACAGCTCGGCGCAGAAGCCGGCCAACGCGGCGAGAACCACCAGCAGCAGGTAGCCTTCGGCACCCAGGAAGGCGAGCATGACCGCGGCGGAAAGCAGCATCGACAGCACGATGCTGTTGCGCCGCCCGATGTGGTCCGCCAGCCACCCGCCAACGATGGACGCGCCAATCGCACCCACGCCGTAAGCGCCCAGGGCGAAGCCCGCCTGTGGCGCGCTGAACCCTTTGCGCGTGAGGTACAGTGCCAGGAACACCAGCACGAAACTCCCGAAACGGTTGACCAGGGTCCCCGCAAACAGGACCCACACCGGCCGGGGCATGACAGCGATATCGGTTCGAAGTGACATGGTTCTGGTCCGCCGAAGCGCGACAGTCTAGCGCCCGCCGGGAGCGGCTGGCAAGGGACGCGTGCTTGACGGTCTGCGACGTGCGCGGGCGGCGGGTGCGGCAACTGTGGACGGGAATGCTGGCGAGCGGGCGAACCCTGGTGCCATGGGACGGCCGCGACGACCGCGGCGTGGCGGTCCCATCGGGCGTGTACTTCCTGCGCGCCACGGCGGGCGCCGCGGCGGACGTGACCCGGGTGGTACGGGTGCGCTAGACCGCCTCTTCGAACGCCACCACCGGGTCGACGTCGGCGTCGTAGTCGACCCCGGCCAGACCGAAACCGAACAGCTTCAGAAACTCCGCCCGGTAGCCATCAAAGTCGGTCAACGTGTTGAGATTCCCGGTGGTGATGGACGGCCAAACGCGGTCCACCTCCGCCTGCACGTCCTCGCGCATCTCCCAGTCGTCCAGGCGCAGGCGTCCCTTCTGGTCCACCGGCGTGTCCCCCGCGGCGTAGAGCCGCGCGAACATGCGCTGCGTCTGTTCGATGCACCCCTCGTGGGTGCCGTTCTCCTTCATGATCTTGAAGAGCAGCGAGATGTACAGCGGCACCACCGGAATGGCGGAACTCGCCTGGGTGACGACGGCCTTCATCACCGACACGAACGCGTGGCCGCCCTTTGCCGCCAGGCGCGCATCGATCGCCTTGCCGGCACGCTCCAGGTCCTCCTTGGCGCGGCCGATGGTGCCGTCGCGATAGATGGGCCAGGTGAGCCGGGGGCCGATATACGTGTACGCCACGCTGCGGCAGCCGTCCGCGAGGAGCCCCGCGCCGTCCAGCACGTCCACCCACATCTCCCAGTCCTCGCCGCCCATGACCTGGATGGTTTCGCGGATCTCTTCTTCGTTCGCGGGCTCGATGGTGACATCACCCACCACGGCGCGGTCGGTATCGACGGTCTTGCCGTGGTAGGTGGCGCCGATGGGCTTCAAGGTCGACTTGCTCGTCTCACCCGTCCCCGGAAGCGTGCGCTTGGGCGAGGCCAGGCTGTAGACCAGCAGGTCGATGGGGCCAATGCCGCGCAGCATTTCGATGGTGCGCGCCTTGGCCTCATCGGAGTACGCGTCGACGTTGAGGCTCCGCGCCACCAGACCCGCCGCGCGCGCTTCGCTTTCGAACGCAACCGAGTTGTACCAGCCCGCGGTGGCGGGGCGGTTGTCGGCTGGCGGCCGCTCGAGGAACACACCCACCGTGGCCGCGCCGCACCCGAATGCGGCGTTTATGCGCGAACCCAGGCCGTAACCGGTCGACGCGCCCACCACCAGCACGCGTTTGGGACCACCCGCAAGCGTGGGTTTGGAGCGCACGAATTCAACCTGCTCGCGCACATTGGCCGTGCAACCGGTGGGATGGGTGGTGACACACACGAATCCACGAACCTTCGGCTTGATGATCATGGAGCTCCCTTCCTAGTCGATCACCGTGTCACGGCGGCGACGGTGAATCTCTTCCACAATGGCGTCGGTGACCGACCGGGTGGTGCCCGTGTGACCGAGGTCCGGCGTCAGCACCTGGGCGTGATCCCGGGTCACCGTGCGCACCGACTTGCGTATGCGCACGTACGATTCCGTGTCGCCCAGGTGGTGGCACATCATCGCTGCGGAGAGAATCATCGCGATGGGATTGGCGATGCCCTTGCCGGCGATGTCCGGCGCCGACCCGTGGATGGCCTCGAAGACCGCGCAATCCGGCCCGTAGTTCGCACCCGGCGCGAGACCCAGACCGCCGATCAGGCCGGCGGCCAGGTCGCTCACGATATCGCCGTAGAGATTCTCCAGCAACAGCATGTCGTACTGCCCGGGGTTGGTCACCAGCTTCATGGCCAGCGCGTCGACCAGCACATCATCGAACTTGACGCGGCCTTCGTAGGGCAGCGACTCCTGGCGGGCGCACTCCAGGAACAGGCCGTCCGCTTTCTTCATGATGTTGGCCTTGTGCACCGCGGTCACGCGATGGCGCCCCCACTTGATGGCGTGCTCGAAGGCGAATTTGGCGATGCGCCGGCTGGCGGTCTCGGTGATGACCTTGATGGACGTCACCACGCCGGGCGCGACTTCGTTCTCGAGGCCGGCGTAGAGGCTCTCGGTGTTCTCGCGCACGATCACCAGGTCGGTCTTGCCGAAGGGCGTCTCCAGCCCCGGCACGGTCTTGACGGGACGAATATTGGCGTAGAGCGAGAGCTCCTTGCGCAAACGCACGTTGGCGGACACGTGCCCCTTGCCGATGGGCGTGGTGGTGGGCCCCTTGAGGGCCACGCCGCAGCGCCGGATCTCGTCCAGCACCGCGGGCGGCAGCGTATCGCCGTGCGTCTCGAAGGCACCGGCCCCGATCTCCATGGGGATCCATTCGATCTCGGGCCCGGACGCGTCTACGACGCAGCGCGCCGCCTCCACCACCTCGGGGCCGATTCCGTCGCCCGGCAACAGGACGACCCGATGCTTTGCCATTCACAGTCCTCTCGATGATTGATAAGACGCGCGGAACGGGATTCAACCGGTGATCACCGGACGCGCGCATGGTAACACATCACGCACACGCTGTCACACGCCGGGCGGATTGTGCGCGCCGGGGCGCGCCGCCCCGGCCGCGAGGAGGCTAGTAGCCGGGTGGGAATTGCCGGTCTTTGGACAGGTAGCGCAGCCAGGTGCCCGCACCTTCGGCCTCGGCGAGCGTTTTCACGCGGCGGAATCCGTCGCCGTACACGTCGTCGCCGTCGCGGGTGAGACTCACGCGGAAGAACGAGCTTTCCCGGCCGGGGTACTGGGCCAGGACCAGGAACGCGGCGTAGTTGCAGCTCCCCTCCGACCACGCGCGCTCCGACTTGAACTGCCCCTGGTTGAATTGCCAGATGTGCGCCAGTTCGTGGGCGATGGTGCTGATGATCTCCATGCGCGGCATGCCGTACAGCAGGTACATGTTCATGCGCCTGCCCCTCGAGTACCCCAGCAGGCGGAATTGCTCGCGGTAGTCGGTGAAGCCGCGCAGGCCGTCCGAATGGTGCCCGGAGAGTTTCTGCATCTTCTCGCGCCCCACCAGATGGATCTGCACACCCTCGTAGTCCACGTTCATCCCGAACGCCTTCATGTGCCCGGCGACCTCGTTGACCAGGGTCAGTATCTCGCCGACGTCGGTGATTGATTTCGGGCGGCAGACGTTGCACACGAAGCGACCGTCGTCGTAGCGCACGCCGCCACCGGTCAGTGGCTCGGAAATGAACCGCCCGCATGAGTCGCACACCGGCGCGACACCGTCGTGGTGCTGGCAGTACGAGTTGCCCCAGTAGTCCTGCAGGTACTCACCGGTGATGGTTGCATTGCACAGCGAGCAGCGCAGCGCCACGTGATCGCGGAAGCAATCGTTGTGATAGACCTTCCCCTGGTACTCGCTGTAGGAGCCGCTGATGGCGAGGTCGCAGTGGGCGCAGCGGAAGTGGTTGGCGTGGTAGGAGAGCCCCTTGGTGGTGAAGTAGGGTCCGTCGATGGGTTCACCGCAACTGGCGCACACGCCGGGCGACTCCTGGGCCGAGGCGGCACCCGCCAGGACGGCGAGGAGCAGGAATGCAATCAGCAGGAACCGCATACCGTGAAGATGGCGCCGCAGGCCGCGCCGGGGCAAGGAACGTCGCTACAGGACGCGGTCGTTTCCGCCATCCACGGGAATCTGGGCGCCGGTCGTGCGCGAGAACAGGCGGCCGCACAGGGCGACGGCGAGGGCCGCGACATCGCCCGACGCCACCTCCACGCCGAGCAGGTTGCGGCGCCGGTACGATTCCACGTCCATTCCGTTCTCGGCCGCACGGGCTGCCAGCACCTCCGTGGTCCATATGCCGGTGTCGAACACATCGTTGGGGTGAAGCACATTCACCCGGATGCCGGCGGGGGCGAACTCCATCGCCGCCACCCGGGCCAGCTGGGTAAGACCCGCCTTGGCAACGGAATAGGCGGCGGCGCCCCGTCCCGGCGCGGGCACGTTCTTCGAGCCCACGATCACGATTGCAGGATCGATGCCCGATTCCAGGAATGGCAGCGCCTTCTGCAGGAGGCCGAGGTGGGCGTCCAGGTTCACGGCGACACTCTCGTTCCACCGTTCGCGGGGCAGTTCCGCGATGCGCGACGAGGCGGGAAAGATTCCCGCGTTGCTCACCAGACAGTCGATCCCCCCGAAACGGCGCACGCCATCGTGGATCGCGGCCTCGACCGCTTCGGGATCGGTCACGTCGCACACGCACGCGAGAACGCGGGGATCGTCCCAACGCGCTTCCACCGATTCGCTTCGATCCAGCGCCACCACGCACGCTCCCGCCGCCAGGAATGCCTCCGCACACGCGCGCCCGATCCCGCCCGCCGCACCGGTCACCAGCGCCACGCGTCCGGCAAACTCGCCACGCGCGGGGGCGCGTGAAAACTTGGCCTGTTCGAGTTCCCAGTATTCGACCTCGAAGATGTCGTCTTCCGGCAGCGCTTCCCAGCCACCGAGCATCTCCGCTCGTTCGATGGCGGGCAGCGTGTGCGCCACGATGTCCGCCGCCACCGCCGCGTCACCGTACGACGCGGCGAAGGTGACGGTGCCCCGCTCCTTCCACAGTGCCCATCGCGGCGCCGGGTCCAGCGCCTGCAGCGAGCCGCTGGTGTTGGCGTCGAAGTACGCGCGGTACGCCTGCGCGAACGCCGCGACGGCGTCCGCCGGGTCGGCCTCACCGTCGAGTACCACCGGGGTGCGGCGGGTGCGGATCACGTGATCGGGGGTGAGCGGACCCCGCGTCGCGATGTCGGCGGCGTCCTGCCGGCTCGAGAAGGCAACGTTCGAGGCGGAGGTGTCGGCACGCGCCACCATCGGCGTGCCGGCAGCGCGCGATACCGCACGGCGGGCCCGAGCCAGTACGCGCAGGTCCGCGGCGTTCAGTTGGTGTGGCGCCTCCCCGGCTTCCTCCCACGGCGCGTGCACGTCCAGGTAGTCCTCGGCCTCCGTCACCAGTTGGATCATGCGCTCGTAGCTGGTGCGCGCGTCGTCCCCGAAGGTGAACACCCCGTGGTTGAGCAGGATGATGCCCTCCATCTCCGCCCAGTCCACGTCGCGCGTCATGTCGAAGACCTCACGCGCCAGCACGAAGCCGGGCATGACGTAGGGCACGATGAAGATGCGGTTGCCGTAGATCTCGCCGATGCGCTCCACCCCGTTGGGCGAGTTGGTGATGGTGACGACGGCGTCGGCATGGGTGTGATCGACGAAGGCGAACGGAATGATGGCGTGGAGAATGGCTTCGACCGACGGTGTGGGCGCCCCCGGGTCGAGCAGCAGCGCGCGCAGCATGGTAACCATGCGCGTGTCGGTGAGGGCGGTGAGTTCCGCCATGCGGCGCACGCCCTCGAGACGCAGGGGCGCAAAGCCACCGCGTTCGATGGTGGCCAGGTCCCAGCCGCTTCCCTTCACCCAGATGGCGTCCTGCGGGTCGCCAAACACGTCCGGCGCCGCGGCCTTCACCGAGGTATTGCCACCGCCGTGCAGAACCAGGGACGATTCGCTGCCGATCAAACGGGACGTGTAGACGCGGAGCGCGAGCGCATCATCGCCGGCGGCGGGCGCGTCGGCTTCTTCCCACTGGCTTCTCAATGGCAGACCTCCACCGGGCGACTCTAGCCCCGTGGGCGCCTACTTGAGAAGCACCAACTTTCGGGTCAGAACCTCGGCGCCGGCATCGAGGCGGCAGAAGTACACCCCCGAGCCCACCCGCTCGCCGCGCGCATCGGCGCCGTTCCAGCGCACGCGGTGTGCGCCCGCGGGCAGCGCCCCCCGCCGCAGGGTAACGACGTGCGCGCCGGATGCGTCGAAGATCGCCAGCGTCGCGTCGGCGGCCCGGGTCAGTTCGAAGCGGATTTCGGTGGCCGGATTGAAGGGGTTGGGGCTGTTCTCCAGCGACAGCAGCGCCGCGCGGGGCGCGGTCGTCACCGCGGTGGCGGGAACGTCGTTGTCGTAGAGGTAGATCCAGTCGTCGATCTCATCCAGCCCGCTGAGGTCGAGGTCGCCGTCGTTGTCGCGGTCGTGCAGCAACGCGCACGAACCCGCGGTGCTGGCCAGCAGCGTGCGCGCATTGGCGAAGGTGGCGCCGGTGTTCTCGTACAGCGTCCACGTGCCGGCCGTGTAGTTGCTCGTCACCAGCTCGAGGTCGCCGTCGCCGTCGATGTCGCCGGTGTCGATCGCCAGCGGGAACAACCCCACCGTCTTGTAGTACGGCGCCGCCAGCCCGCCCGCGCCGTCGCCCAGCAGCACCGCAAGCCGGCTCTGGTTGGTGTTGCAGATGGCGGCGTCGACGTTGCCGTCGCCGTTGAAGTCCCCCACCACCATCTGCCAGGGCTGCCCGCCGCCGGCGGTGGGCGTCTGCGCCGCCAGGTCGCCGTTGCCGTCGCTCAACATCACCACGATGTTGTAGGGAGACGAGAAACAGCCCACGAACACGTCCTGCAGGCCGTCGTTGTTGGCATCGGCCACCGCGATGGAGAACTCATTGGCGCCGGCCTCGCGCGCCACCGCGCTCGCGAAGGTGCCATCGCCGTTGTTGAGCAGGATGCTCACCGTGCTCGCGAAGCGGTTGGCGGTGACGATGTCGTCCCACCCGTCGCCGTTGAGATCCAGCACGCCCACACCGCGCACGCTGTTGCCGGCCGTGTAGGTCGCCGAGGCCGGGAAGTCGCCGGTTCCGTCGCCGAACATCACGCTGACCGTGCTGTTGCCGGTGTTTCCAACCACCAGATCGATCTCACCGTCGTGGTCGAAGTCGGCGCCCTCGTTGGGACTCGGAACCAGGCCGCCGGGCACGGGCCTGGCGGTGAACGACGTGTACCCGCCGGCGCCGTTATTCATGAAAACGCGCACGTCGTGGGTCTGTTCGCACGGCGCGGAGAGGTCGGTCCACCCGTCGTTGTTGAGATCGCCGGCGTACGCGCCGTAGACCTGCACCCACGACTCCCCCCCCTGGCGGCAGGGCACCCGTCCGCCGTAGGTCAAATCGAGATCGCCGGGGGCGGTCTTGATCCAGAAGTTCCACGCGTAGCCCCGGGCCATCGGTTCGCCGGACGGGTTCTCGACGCCGCGGCTCACGTTGACCGTCACCCATTCGCCCGCGAAGAACGGCACGCTGGGCGTGAATTCGATGCGGGCTCCGTTTACGGTGGTAACACCGCTGGCCGGACCCGACCAGCGCCCGTAGACGCGGAAGGAAATGCCGTCGACGGTGGCGGGATCGATGGCGCGGTCGAAATCAACGCGGATCACCGTGTTGGCGGGAACGTCCACGCGCTGGGGCACGGGGTAAACAGCGGTAACCGATGGTGGGGTGGCGAAGGCGGCTCCGGCGGCCGCAACGACCAGCAGCGCGCCCACCCACGGGGTGCATGTCCAGCGTCTCATGTTGCTCATCTCCCGGTTTCGGGCACCAGCGCCGGGTAGGGCGCCAGCACGGTTTCGATATCCCGTACGTCTTCAAAAAACGAAAGCAGGCGCCGCAGCACCGCGTCCAGGATGGCGTCGGGGCACGATGCCCCGCACGTCAGCACCACGTCCAGCGGCCGCCGATCGGGCATCCAGCCGTCGGTGACGCGTTCGCTGCGCGATTCCAGCGAGAAGTGCCGCATCCGCGTGCTGGATACCAGCTCGGCCTCCCCCTGCACGAAGTACGTCGGCATCGCCTTCTGACACAGCTCGACGATGTGTGAGGTATTGGACGAGTTGTATCCACCCACCACCAGGGCGAGATCCGCGCCGTGCTCGATCAACGCGTAGGTGGCGTTCTGGTTTTCGTAGGTGGCGTAGCACAGTGTGTCGGACGTGTCGGCGAAGTGATCGGCGATGGCGTCCTCTCCGTAGCGCTCGGCCAGCGCGCGCCGCAGCTCGCGCGCGATCTCGTGCGTCTCGGTGGCGAGCATGGTGGTCTGGTTGACCACCCCCAGGCGCACCAGGTCGGTCTCCGGGTCGAAGCCCGGCGTGCACTTGTGCCCGAAGCAGCGATCGAAGTCGGCGCGGGACCGCGTTCCGCGAATCACGTCGCCCAGCAACACCGACTCGGCGTGGTCGCGTACCACCACGGTGGGCGCGGCGCGGCGGCTGTGGGAGAAGGTGGCGCGGGTTTCCTCGTGGGTATCCTTGCCGTGCACCACCACCGCGAAACGCTCTCCACCCAGCTGGGCGCTGCGCTTCCACACCTTCTCCACGAAGGGACAGGTGGTGTTGTAGCGGTACGGGTCGATGCCGAGCGCGGAGAGCTTCTCCTGCATCTCCAGGGTGGTGCCGAACGCCGGCACCACGACGATGTCGTCCGGGGTGAGCTCCTCCCACGGCACCAACTGCTCGCCCGACGGCGTAAAGAGAAAACGAACGCCTCGCTCGCGCAGGTCACCGTTCACGGTGGGGTTGTGGATCATCTCGGAGAGAAAGAACACGCGCCGGTCCCGATGCTCGGCCAGCGTGCGATACGCAATTTCCACCGCGTTCTCCACGCCGTAGCAGAAGCCGAAATGGCGCGCCAGCACCACGCGCACCGGCCCGAAATCGAGCACCGCCGGGGCAAGGTCGTGCTTGCGCGGATCCACGTCCTGGCGCGCGTGCTTCACCCGCGTGATGATGCCACCGTGGTATGCGTCGGGCGTTTCGAAGCGGCGTGCCATCGGATGCTAGCCGGACTTGCGCGCGGCGATGAAGGTGGTGAAGTAGTCCGGCTCGTTGCCCGGCTTCCACTTGATGTTGCAGCCGATGCTGGGCCGCTGCGGTTCCGGCGCCGGCCTGCCCGCCACGACCGCGTCAATGGCGGCGCGCAGGTCCGCGCCGGTGACGGGGCGGCCGTTGGAGGGACGGCTGTCGTCCAGCTGGCCGCGGTAGCGCAGCTTCCGTTCGGCGTCGAACACGAAGAAGTCCGGCGTGCAGGCCGCGTGGTACGCACGCGCCACCGCCTGCGTCCCGTCGAGCAGGAAGGGAAACGCCCACCCGGCTTCCCGCACCAGCGCCGCCATCGCATCCGGCCCGTCCTGCGGGTAGGCGTCGACATCATTGGCGTTGATGGCGACGAAGTCGACGCCGCGCGCCGCATAGTCGTGCGCGAGGCGGGTGATCTCGTCCTTGACGTGGATCACGAAGGGACAGTGGTTGCAGATGAACATGACCACCAGCGTGGGCGCCTTGAAGTCCGCAAGGGAGCGCGTCGCGCCGGCGGCGGGCTCGGGAAGCGTGAAATCGGGCGCGGGCGTGCCCAGGGGCAACATGGTGGAGGGCGTCTGGACCATCAGAACTCGCTTTCCTGGTTCTAGTTCACATTGTGCGGCGCGGCCGCTCCACGTCGCCCCTCGAAGGTAATCTCGATCCCGGGCCGAATCAAGGCGCCTTGCGATCCCCCACCGTCTCCTGCATCACGATCTCCGGCATGGTGGTTGACTGGTATGACACCAGGCGGTGCTGCCCCTGCACGGGGACGTAGACCACCACGTAACGGCTGCGCGAAATGAACGCCTTGCCCGACGAGGTCAGCTCAATGGCCTGGACACCGGTCCCCACCACCGTGGCCCCGTACACGTGGTAGGAGACAGACTCCACCTTGAACGCCACGTACTGGATGTCGCCTCGCGACAGCATTTCCATCAGGTCATCGCGCGTCTGCGCAAGACCGGTGGAGTGGATGTACGTCATGTCGTCGGCGAAGATCCCCGAAAGAACCTCCGCGTCCACCGACACCATCGCGTGCTGGCGTGCGTGCTCGAGTTCCTCCACCGCCGCAATGGCCGCCTTCCCCGAGGGAGCGTCGGCCCTCGCGGCCGGTGCGGTGGTGACGCCCATACTCAGAACCAGAAGTGCCGCCCACATCGTTCGCATCGAACCGCCTCCTCGTTTTCAGGTTTTCGGCGCCCCGCGCAGGATCTCCGCCGAAGCACTCGCGCCGATGCGCGTCGCACCCGCATCGATCATGGCCACCGCGGCCGCGTAGTCACGAATCCCGCCCGCCGCCTTGATCCCGACTCCGTCCGGAAGCGCCCGTCGCATCAGGCGCACGTTCTCAACCGTGGCACCGGCGGCCGCGAACCCGGTCGAGGTCTTCACCAGATCCGCGCCGCCTGCAACCGAGAGCCGGCAAGCAAGCAGGATCTCCTCCGGCGAGAGCAACGCCGTTTCGATGATCACCTTGAGCAGACATCCGCTATTACGGTGCACCACCACCGCCACCGCCTGGATGTCCGCGCCCACCGCGCCTTCATCGCCATCCTTGAGCGCCCCGATATGCATCACCATGTCCACTTCGGATGCGCCGGCCAGCAGCGCGTCGCGCGCCTCCGCACACTTGGCCGCCGTGGTGGTGTTGCCGTGGGGAAAGCCGGCCACCGTCACCACGCCCACCGCGTCCCGCACCCGGGCCCGCGCCCGCGGCACCCACACCGGCGCCACGCAGACCCGCATGCCGAACGCGAGCGCGGTATCGCAGGCCGCGTCGATGTCCCCCGCGCCCGCGCCGGGAGCGAGGCAGGTATGATCGATCAACGCCGCAAGCGCCCGGCGGTCCATGCGCGCATTATCGCCCGTTTGTGACGGGCGTGGCAACCGGCGCCAGAAACGGATTGGACAGATCCGGATTGAACAGGAAGTCCGGGTCGGTCAGGGTTTGCAGGAAGACGATCAGCGTGTCGATCTCCCCCGGCCTCATCGGTGGGCGGGTGAGCCGCGCGCGAATGAGCGGGTCAACGTCGTCCCCATCGTGGAACCCCATGTTGTAGTGGGCGATCACTTCCTCCAGGGTGGCAAAGCGGCCGTCGTGCATGTAGGGCGACGACACCTCGATGTTGCGCAGTGTGGCGGACTTGAACTTGCCGATGTCGGCGGGATCACCGGTGACGTCGTAACGGCCGTCGTCGGCCACGATGGAATCCAGCCCCGTGTTGTGGAAAGTGCTGGTGGCAAAGAACAACTCGTCGTGACAATGGAAACAGTCCCCGCGCTCGGTGCGAAAGATGTCGTACCCCATCTGCTCGACCGGCGTGAACACGTCCTCGCCGCGGCGCACACGGTCATACTTGGAATTCGCGGAGATGAACGTCCGCTCGAACTGGGCGATGGCCTTCACCACCCGGTCCTGGCTGATGCGGCTGTCGCCGAAGGCGGCACAGAACAGGCCGGGGTACTCGGCATGGTTCTCGAGGCGCGCAATGGCGTCGGGCCAGGGCAGGTCCATCTCGATCGGATTGGGGACCGGCTCGCGCGCCTGGCCCTCCAGGCCGGCCGCGCGCCCGTCCCAGAACATCTCGGATACCCACGCCGGATTGACGATGGTGGGCGCGTGACGGCTGCCAAATACGCCGTGAATCCCCTCGCTGAAACGGCGGGTGTCGCCAAACGCGTTCTGCTGGATGTGGCACTGCGCGCAGGCCTGACTGCTGTCGCCGGAAAGGATGGGATCGTAGAAGAGCCGCCGCCCCAGCGCGACCCCTTCTACCGTCAGCGGGTTGTCCTTCGGATTGGGCAGTTCGGGAAAGTTCGCCGGCAGATCGATGACCAGCGGCGTGGCCGGAGGGCACTCGGATTCGACCGGGGGGGTGACCCCGTCGTCGCCGCCGGTACACGATGCAATGACCAGCATCGCGCACGCCCAGATCATCAGTCGTCTATTCGTCATGCTCCTGATTACTCCCGGAGCCGCGCTGCGGAGGCGTTTGAACCGAAAGCAACAATCCCGAAGGTGCCCTTGCGCTAGTGATGCCCGCCTTGCGCTTCCATAGATGCGGAGAAGCAGAAGGGGCCATTGCTCATGAGCTTGTCCTGCGCTTCGAGGTTCCCCATGATCATGGCTGGGTAGTCGGTGAAATCATACTGGGTATCGTTGCCGTCGGCCGGCGCATGATCCGTATACCAGCCGTTGAGTTCCACGTGCAGCGTCACTTCGCCGGAACCGCCCTCGTGTATGTGGGTGGGGGTGACCGGCAGGTCTACGCTGAAGTGGTGGTGATGCGGCGTCGCGTCCACAATGCCCGGAAACATGGGGTTGGTCCCGTCCAGCTGGCGCGCGCCGGTGTGCGTGGTATACCCGGCCGTCGCGCCGCCGGGCGTCTGTTCGTAGTTCCCCTCGAGCTGCATGTAGTGATAGCCCAGGTTCGGACCCAGACCGGTGGGCCAGGCCATCTCGGTGTGGAATTTGGTCATTGAGATGTACTTGTCGCGCACATTGCGCGTCTCGTCGAGTCCGAAGGTAAACGTAACCCGGTTCCAGTCCGCGTGCGGCACGCCACCATCGAAGTGGATGGTCTGGCTCGACGGGTCCGCGATGTTGAAGTAGTGAAGGTCCTTCAGCTTCACGTTGTTGCCCTGTTCGGAGTGGAGACGGATGTCCGTAAGCACGAAGCGCAGCACCTTGACGCTGTACTTGCGCCCTGCGGGGTTGTCGTAGGTGAGCGAGTTGAGCACCAGCGGCTGGCCGCCCACGGTGAAATCGAAAAATACGTCCACCGAGATCGGCTCTTCAGTGGCAACCGGGTCGTCTTCGCCGCAACCGGCCAGCAACAGGCTGAGCAGGGTGGCGAGGACGGCGGCGAGGCGAAGGATTCCGGTGCGGCTCATGGCAATCGTCTCCTTGGAAGGTCAGGCGTCGGGGGGCGCCGGCAACGCACGGGGACGCGTCGGTAATGGTAAATTATAGCGCCATGAACGGCGCGGTACAAGGCAGGTCTGCGCCCTCACGGCCCGGCCATTATCTCGTAGGTTCCCAGCAGGGTGTATCGGGCCACGGTTCCCGCGCTGCCCGCAAAGTAGGTGTTCGAGCAATGGACCGTGCCGGACGCCGTGCGCGCCGGAAACGGCAGGGGGCAGATGGTCGCCCAGATCGCCTCGAAGCGCCCGTTGGGAACCGGGACGATGGGCCGCCACGCAGTCTGGTCGTAGAAGAGAACCGAGTCGGCGTCGCCCACGGTGAATACGTACGCGCTGTCGCTGCCGAACACGTCGTACAGGTCGTCGGTGCGGGGCGAGGTCATCGGCACCCACCCACTGCCCCGGTTCTGCCAGATCTCCCCGCCGTCCCCCACCGCGAACCAGTCGTCGGGCTTGTCCGCCCACACCGCACGCAGCGTCGCGGACGTAAACGGGGCCTCCCGCGCCCACGTTCCCGACACGCGGTGGATGACCTCGCCCGCGACACCCACCGCCCACGCCTCGCCGGTGCCGGTCGCCCACACGCCGCGCAGATCCACGCCGGTGGCACCGCTCATGTCCTGCCAGCCACTGCCGTCGTTCTCGAGGATCACGCCGCCGTCGCCGACCACGATCATGTTGGCCGTGGATGCGCCGTAGAGCGAGCGCAGTGTGCGGGTGGTCGGGGACGCCTCAACCACGAAGTCCGTACCGTCGAAGCGCAGGATGGTGCCGTCCTGCCCCACCGCAACCGCGGCACTCGCGCCAAAGCCCGCTACGTCGAAGAGCGTCTTCCGGGTGGGGGACGGGAACGCGCGCCACGCCGTGCCACGGTAGCGCAGAATGGTTCCGCCATCGCCCACCGCGAACTGGTCGAACTCGGTCCAGCCACCGATGCCGTGCAGGTTGGGCGGGTTGGCGGGCGCGGGCTGGGCAGGGTCGTCGCCGCAGGCGGGCAGCACCAGCACCAGCAATAGCAACCATGCCGCGTTGAGGGCGGCCAGCCTCGAGGGCAGGAACGCGAACGGGATCATGCGGGGATTGTATCGCCCCCCGTGGCCCCCTGCCCACCCCTTTGCCGGTGTGGCGCTCAGCGCAGATCCGGCTTGGCCACCATGAGGATGAGTGTGACCAGCGGCAGGAGCGTCGCAATGCCACCCCAGCGGAACCAGAGCGCGAGCAGACCGTCCACCTGTGGGGGCACCGCGGACCCCGGCGGGGTGGCCTTCATCAGCGCCGACATGCGGCGCTGCAACGGGACGAGGATGGCGCCCCAGATGATGCCGCTGACAACGAACAGGCCGATGGAGACGAACAGCCACATCGCGTGCGCCTTGAAGAACGGCGTGCCCAGGATGCCACCGTTGAGAACCAGCAGCAGCACGCCCGGCATGGTGAAGATGGTGTCCGTCACGACGATGCCGCGCACGCCGAGGCGCAACGCCTCGGTGTGCTTCGCGCGCCGGGCCATGCTGGCCCACGCCGCGGTCACCATGATGTTGCCCATGAAGAGCACGGCACCGAAGATGTGCATGAAGAGGTTCCAGCGGTAGCCGTAGAACGGAAGCGAAAGCGCGATCGCGATGATCACGCCCACGATCAGGATACGATTGGTATTCACGCAGGCACTCCTTGCAGCGGGTCGCGGGGATCGTAACCGCAACCGCGCCGGGGGCGCAACCGCTTATCCGGCGGACCCTCAGCGCCCCGCGATGAAGTGCTCCAGCTGTTCGATGATGAACTCCTGGTGGGAGATGACCGCCTTGACGACATCGCCAATGGAAATCACGCCGTCCAGGCGTCCGTCCTGCAGAACCGGAAGGTGGCGCACACTCTTGCTGGTCATCAGCGCCATGCACTCCTCGATGCGGTGGTCAGGGGACACGTAGTACACCTTGGAGGTCATGATGTCGCCCACCGCCGTCTGGCGCGAGTTCTTGCCGGCGAGCACCACCTTGCGCGCGTAGTCACGCTCGGAAATCACACCCACCAGTTTCTCATTCTCGACCACCATGAGCGCGCCCGCGTGACGAGTCGACATCAGTTCCAGCGCCTGAAACACGCTGTCACCCGGCGACACCGACCACACCTGGCGTCCCTTGGAATCCAGCACATCGCGAACGGTAATCATCATTCCCTCCTTGTATGACTCCTCAAGGTTAGCGCAGGGCACCCGTTGAGGCCAACTGTTTATTGTATAGTTACATTATTCACGAACTTGCCGCTGGACGGCCCCGCGCGTAGAATGGCCGTCATGAGCCACCATCCTCCCGGCCACGGGCCGGCATTCAAGAGTGTTCCCCTCGACTTCGTACGCCGTGATGACGCCGAGATGGCGGCACGTGCCCGCGAGTTCCTCACCGAAGCAAGGTCGCGCCGGTCGGTACGGCATTTCGCACCCGATCCCGTTCCGCGCGACGCGCTGCTCGACTGTATCGACGCGGCCGCGCAGGCGCCGTCGGGCGCCAACAAGCAACCGTGGACCTTCGTGCTGGTCACCGACCCGGAGCTCAAACGCCGCATTCGCGCGGCGGCGGAGGAGGAGGAGCGCGCACACTACGGCGGCCGGGCCTCGGAACGCTGGCTGGCCGACCTCGAGCCGCTGGGCACCGACGAGAACAAACCGTTTCTGGAAATCGCCCCCGCGTTGATCGTGGTGTTCGCGCAACGGCACGGGCCAACCGCGGCGGACCTGCACTACTATGTGAACGAGTCGGTTGGGATCGCCACCGGCATCCTCATCGCGGCGTTGCACCACGCGGGGTTCGCCACGCTCACGCACACGCCGAGTCCCATGAAGTTTCTGGGCGAAATTCTGGGCCGCCCCGCCAACGAACGGGCCTACCTGCTCATTCCAGTGGGTCTGCCGGCGGCGGGCTGCCGCGTGCCGGGCATTACGCGCAAGGGGCGCGGGGAGTATCTGGTCGAGGTGTAGGGAGACCGCCCGTCACATGACGCGGCAGACGAGGCCCTTGAGGTATTCGGACTCGGGGAACGAGGCAAGAACCGGATGATCCTCCGCCTGCCCCAGGCGCTGGAGAATCTGGACATCCCGCCGCGCATCGATACCGGCCCACGCCACCGCCAGCGTGAATGACGCGATATCCGCCGCCTGCGAACAGGAGAACGTGGCCAGGGTGCCACCAGGCTCCAGCAGTTCCATGGCCACCCGGTTGATGTCCTTGTAGGCACGCAACGCCTTGTCGAGCTGGTGGCGGCTGCTGGCAAACTTCGGCGGGTCCAGCACCACCAGGTCGAAGCGCCGGCCCTTGCTGCGGAGCAGTCGCAGCGATTCGAAGGCATCCCCCTGCAACTGCTCGCACGCCGCGGGGTCGAGACCGTTGGCTTCCAGATTGAGGCCCAGCGTCTGCAGGGCCGGTCCCGATGAATCGGCGAACACCACCGAGGCCGCGCCGCCGCTCAGCGCGCCCACGCCGAACCCGCCCGTGTTGCAGAACACGTCCAGAACCCTCGCGTTGCGTGCACGCGCCGCCACCGTGGCGCGGTTGCAGCGCTGGTCGAGGTAGAAGCCCGTCTTCTGCCCGCTGCCCACGTTGACCACGAAGCGCAGCCCGTTCTCGCGCACGCGCACCGCCTCCGCCACCGCGTTGGCGTCGCCACGCACGCACCCGACGGAGGCGGCGAGCCCCTCCCGGGAGCGCGACGACGTGTCGCTGCGCTCGAAGACACAACGCGCGCCGGTGCCCTCCGCCAGGGCGTCGAGGATCACCTCGCGCACGCGTTCCACGCCGGCCGTCAGGAACTGCACCACCACCACCTCGCCGTAGCGATCCGCCACCAGGCCCGGCAGCAGGTCCGCTTCGGCGTGCACCAGCCGGTACGCATCGGTGTCCGCATCCGCGGACAACGCGCCGCGCCGTGTCAGCGATTCCAGCACACGCGCGTGCCAGAAGGCCTCGTCGATGGGCCGGTCTTCCCAGGCAAGCACGCGCACCCGGATGCGCGACTGCGCGTTGTAGTAACCGCGCGCGAGAAACTTTCCGTGCGCATCCAGCACGTCCACGATGGCACCCGCGTCCGGATCGCCGGAAACGCTGCCGACCGCTCCCGAGAACACCCACGGGTGCCGGTGTCGCAGCGACTTTTCGCGGTTGGGAATGAGTGTGACCGAGGCCATGGTCACACGTTGAAGCGGATGGCCAGGATGTCCCCGTCTTCAACCGGGTAGTCCTTGCCCTTGAGGTAGTACTTGCCGGTGGCCTTGAGCTTGTCCTCGCTGCCCGCGGCGATGAGGTCGTCGTACTTCATCAACTCGGCGCGGATGAAGCCCCGCTGCAGGTCGCTGTGGATGGCGCCCGCCGCCTCCGGTGCCAGTGCGCCGCGGCGCACGAACCACTGGCGTACCTCGTCCTCACCCACGGTGAAGAAAGACTGCAGCCCCAGCGCCTGGATGCAGCGCGACGTCAGCAGGTGCATCGCGGGTTCGGTGATGCCGAGGTCTGCCATGAACGCCGCGCGCTCCTCGGCGCTGTCCAGTTGCCCGATCTCCGCCTCGGCGCGCACGGCGAGCTGCACCATCGACAGGCCCAGTTGGCCGAACGCCGCTTCCAGTTCGTCGCGCAGAACGGTGTTCCCCACCGCGTCATCGGCCACGTTGAGTGCGGCGATGAGCGGGCGCCGGGTCAGGAACGGGTAACTGGCGACGATGGCCTCGTCCTCGCCGGAAACGTCGAGGCGGCGCAGGGGCTCTTCGCGCTCCAGCGCCTCGCGGAATCGCGTCAGCAGGTGCTTTTCCTTCTCGGCGCGGTCGTCCTTGCCCTTCTTGAGATTCTTGTCGATGCGGTCCAGCCGCTTTTCGATGAACACCAGGTCGTGGAGCACCATTTCCCCGTGCACGAATTCGATTTCACGCCGCGGATCCGGGGCACCCCAGATGTGATAGATGGACGCGTCATCGAAGGCACGTACCACGTGACAGTACGCGTCGATCTCGGAAAGTTCCTTTAGCGCTTCGCCCTGGGAAAGGGTGTTCTCCTCGATGGCGGGTAGCAGCACCACCTCCAGGCGTGCGCGCACCTGGCGCTTGGGGCGGTACAGTTCTACCAGGCGGTCGAAACGCGGGTCCTGCACGTCACCCACGCCGCGCGCGGGCTGGCGCGGGTCGGCGTGGCCGGAGAGCGCCGCCGGGCCGACGAGCAGGGAAAACAGGGTCTTCTTACCGGTCTGCGGGAGACCGATGATTCCGATCTTCATGCGGCTCCAGGAACCCTACTTGGAGGGAAGTTCGATGTAGAGGCTCTCGCCCTCTAGAATGACGGCATAGGTCGGCACAGGCAGTTCGGCGGGAGACTCCAGCGCATCGCCCGACTCGAGAGAAAAAACCGCGTTGTGGAGCGGGCACTCGACCGTGCACTCGTTCTCGTCCAGGTAGCCGTCCGATAACTCGGAATGCGCATGGGTACACTCGTTGCCGATGGCGTAGAAGCGTCCCGCAACGTTGGCGATGAGGACCGGTTCCCCGTCCACCTCGAAGGCCCGCATACCACCAGACGGCACCTCGCTGGCGTGACAGACGTGGACCTTCTTCATGACCCTTCCGGCACCACTGACGACGCGGCCGCGCCGGGGGCTAAGCGGCTTCCTTGACCGCGCCGATCATGTCGGTAATGGCCTTCTTGCCGTCGGAGAAGAACATCAGCGTGTTGTCCGCGGCGAACAACGGGTTGGGAATGCCCGCGAAGCCCGGGCTGAGGCTGCGCTTTACCACGATCACGGTGCGCGCCTTGTCGACATCGATGATGGGCATGCCCGCGATGATGCTCTTGGGGTCGCGCGCCACCGGGTTCACGACGTCGTTGGCGCCGATCACGATGCAGACGTCCACCGTTTCCATGGTCGGGTTGATGGCATCCATCTCCACGAGCTTGTCGTAGTCCACGTTGGCTTCCGCCAGCAGGACGTTCATATGGCCGGGCATGCGCCCCGCCACCGGGTGAATGGCGTATTCGACCACGACGCCCTTGGACTCGAGCAGGTTGGCGAGGTCACGCACGGCGTGCTGCGCCTGCGAGACCGCCATGCCGTAGCCCGGGACGATGACCACGCGCTGCGCGGTGTCGAACAGCATTGCGATTTCCTCGGCCGAGGTCGACTTGATCTTGCCGGCATAGACATCGTCGCCGCTGCCACCGTCGACGGCGGTGAACTTTGCGAACAGGACGTTGGCCAGTGAGCGGTTCATGGCCCGGCACATAATCTCACTGAGAATGAGCCCCGAAGCGCCCACCAGCGAGCCGGAAATAATGAGTGCGTTGTTGCTGAGGACAAAACCGGTCGCGGCCGCGGCCAGCCCGGAGTACGAGTTCAGCAGCGCGATCACCACCGGCATGTCGGCGCCGCCGATGGGCAGCGTCAGCGTGAACCCCAGGATCGATGCCACACCCACCAGCATCCAGTAGGGCAGCATGTTGGACGGGTCGCGCACGAACATGACGCCCAGCACGAGGCACACGATGCCCAGTGCGGCGTTGAATGCGTTCTGCATCGGAATCCGGTATGGATTGCCCTTGATGACGAATTCCTGCAGCTTGGCAAAAGCCACCAGGCTTCCGAAGAATGTCACGCCGCCGATGATTCCGGAGGCAACGGTTGCGATGGTCATCTGCAGGCTGTCGATGGGCCCGCCGCTGTTGGCTTCGATCAGCACCGCGCCGGCCACCAGCACCGACGCACCGCCGCCGAACCCGTTGAGCAGCGCCACCATCTGCGGCATCGCGGTCATCGCGATGCGCAGCGCCATCACCGCGCCGGCCACCGCACCCACCGCAAAACCGGCCGCAATCACCGTGTAACTCACCACGTGGCGGTCCACCAGGGTGGCCACGATGGCGACCAGCATGCCGAGCGCACCCATCAGGTTGCCCTTGATGGCCGTGCGCGGGTGCGCCAGCATCTTGAAGCACATGATGAAGAGAACGGCCGCTACCACATATGCAACATTGATTATTGATTCGCGCATTGCTTACCGCCCCGCTCCTTACTTCTTCCGGAACATTGCCAGCATACGATTGGTGACAAGAAACCCGCCCACCACGTTGATGGTGGCGAACGCCACCGCCACGAACGCCAGCGAGGTGGTCAACATCTTGTCCGTCGACCCTGCCGCCAGCATGGCGCCGATGATGGTGATGCCGGATACCGCGTTCGACCCCGACATGAGCGGGGTGTGCAGCGTGGGCGGCACCTTCTGGATCACTTCGAATCCAACGAAGACCGCCAGCACGAACACCGTTAGAATCATCACGAAAGAATCCAAGACCTGACCTCCCGTCGATTCCGGTTCAGCTCGCCACGGCGGCCATTCCCAGCCGCTCGCGGAGCACCGGATTGACCACGTCGCCATCGCGGGTCACCATGGTGCCCCGCACGATCTCGTCCTCCATGGAGAGATCGATGACGCCCTTCTTTACGAAATTCTGCACGAACGACGTCACGTTGCGCGCAAACATCTGGCTGGCGTGGTACGGCACCGTGGCGGCCAGGTTGGTCGGCCCCATGACCTTCACGCCGTGCACCTCCACCGTCTCGCCCGCGCGGGTCACGTCCACGTTGCCACCGCGTTCGGCCGCCAGGTCGATTACCACCGAGCCCGGTGCCATGGCCTTGAGCATGTCGCCGGTGATGAGAACGGGCGCCTTCTTGCCCGGGATGGCCGCGGTGGTGATGACGAAGTCGCTGGCCGCGACCACCTTGGCCATCAGTTCGCGCTGGCGCCGGTAGAAGTCCTCGCCGAGTTCCTTCGCGTAGCCACCCTTGTCCTCGGCGTCTGCGGTCTCGACGGGCAGTTCCACGAACTTGCCGCCGAGGCTCTGGATCTGCTCCTTGACCGCGGGGCGCACGTCGTAGGCGTGTACCACCGCGCCGATGCGCTTGGCGGACGCGATGGCCTGCAAACCTGCCACGCCCGCACCAACCACGAAAGCCTTGGCCGGCGTAATGGTTCCGGCGGCGGTCATCATCATGGGAATCATGCGCGGCAACGCATCGGCGGCCATCAGCACCGCCTTGTAACCGGCGATGGTCGCCATCGACGACAGTACGTCCATGGCCTGTCCGCGCGTAATGCGCGGGATGAGTTCGAGCGCAAACAGCACGGCGCCCGTGGAAGCATATTCTCGAATCGCCTCCGGCTCGTTCAGCGGATCGGCCATTCCAATGATGATCTGCCCGCTGCGAACGCGGGCGCGGTCATCGCCTCCCGGATTGGCTCCCGCCACGCGCACGCACGCCACGATCTGCGACGCAAACACATCGTCGCGCGATCCCAGGGTGGCGCCCTTGTCCTGGTAGGCGCTGTCGGGGTATCCGGCTTGTTCTCCGGCGCCACGCTCGACAACCACGCGAACACCGGATTTTGAAAGAATGGAAACGACGGCGGGAACGAGCGCGACGCGTGTCTCTCCTGCAAACGTCTCGCGCGGAACGCCCAGGACGACGGTAGATGTCTCTGTCATGAATGCCCTCCCTCGCGCTGCGGCGGCGCGATCGCCATACCCTAGCACGCCCCCCGCACAAGGTGAAGCGCAAATCAGCTTCTCGCGCGCCGACCGGAGAGCAAAATGAAAAAAGGAATTACACCTGTCCAGGTGCTATTTGAGCAGGACCATTTTGCGCGTCTGCACGCCATACGCGCTTTCGAGGCGGTAGAAGTAGATGCCGGACGCCGAGTCCTGCCCCTGGTCGTCTCGGCCCGTCCACACCGCCCGATGGCGTCCGGCGGGCAGGTCGCCGTTGACCAGCACCCGCACCAGCGCCCCGGCGGCGTCGTAGATGGCCAGCCGGGCCGAGGTCGCGCCGGGCAGGTCGAACCAGATCTCGGTGCGCGGGTTGAACGGATTGGGCGCGTTCTGCATCAGCGTGTACTGCGCCACGGGGACAACGACCTCCACGGGCTCGGAACGTGCCTCCCCGGAATCCTCCACACCCGCCACCACGTACTGGTAGGCGTTTCCCCTGGGTACGCCGGCATCCACGAATTCGCGCGTGGTCACCGGCAACAGCGACTCGCCGCTCACCAGCTTCTCCGCGCCACCGCCCGTGCGCCGGTATACGCGGAAGCCGAGCACGCCCGCCTCGCGCGACGCATCCCAACGCACACGCACACCGTCATCCTCCACCGTGGCCTCGATCAGGCTGACGATCAGCGCGTTGGTCTCACCCTCGACCACCAGCAGCGTCTGCCTGCCGGCGACGTTCTCGTAGCGGTCCAGCACGCCCGACGGCCAGCGCACATCGACACGCGTGGCGGTCGTGAAACCTCCCAGGCCAAACTCCACTTCCAGGCTGGGCTGGCACAGGTAGCTCTCCCCCCCACTCACGTCGCGGAACTGCGTCACTCCGCCCGCCACCACCGTCACGCGCGCGCCGATGCCGTCACGGTTGCTCTGCGTGCCCTGCGTCTTGACCTTCAGCCAGCTGGCATTGGTGGGAACCGCGCGGTACAGCACCGACTGCGCGCGGTTGTTGCTGACGAACATGTCGACGAAACCGTCGTTGTTGTAGTCCCCCAGCGCGAGACCGTAACCGGGACCGGTGTCGCCCACGCCAGCGGCATCGGTGACATTGGTGAAGGAACCGTCACCGTTGTTGCGAAACAGCTGGTTCTTGGCCGACGAAGCCCCGGGCACGAAGTCCCAGTTCACCACGTAGAGGTCCAGGTCCATGTCATTGTCGTAGTCGAGGAAGGAATTTCCCCAGCCGTACTGCGCCACCTGCACGCCCAGTGCGGTGGCGACATTCTCGAAGGTGCCGTCGCCCCTTGCGCGCAGCAGGACGTTCTTGATGCTGGTCAGCCCGGTGGTATTGGTGAGGTACAGATCGACGAAACCATTGCCGTCGAAGTCACCCACACCGATTCCCATGGAATCGATGCTGATGTTGCTGCCTGATTCCACCGACACGTCGGTGAAGGTGCCGTCGTCGTTGTTGCGCCACAGCCGGTTGCCACCGTGCTTGTCGTTGGAGAGGTAGAGATCTACGTCACCGTCGTTGTCGTAGTCGATCCACACCGCCTCCAGTCCGGCCTTGCGGTCCGCGAGGCCGAGTTCGGCGGCGCGCTCGGTGAAGGTGCCGTCGCCGTCGTTCACGAAGAACTGGTTTTCCTCGATTCGATTGACCACGTACAGGTCCAGGTAGCCGTCGCGGTTGTAGTCGCCCCACGCGGCGCCGAAGGTGAGGTTGCCGGAAGCCATGACTGGATCCGCCACGTCGGTGAAGGTGCCGTCGCCGTTGTTACGGAAGAGCCGGTTGGGACCCCGGTGCGCTGCCACGAAGACGTCTTCGTCACCGTCGTTGTCGTAATCGGCGAACTTCACCGCGCGGTTGTTCCCGGTATCGGCGCATCCGGCGGCCTGTCCGATGTCGGTGAAGGTGCGGTCGGCATTCTGCCGGAACAGCCAGTCCCCCACACCACCCTCGTTCGCGACGAACAGGTCGAGGTCGCCGTCGCCGTCAAGATCGAAGAACGCGGCGCCGTAGCCCCAGTCCTCGTTGCCGAGGCCGTTGATCTGAAAGTCGAGTCCCGAGGTCTGCGGCGGGACCGCCGTGAATCCCCCGAACTGGGCCTGGACGGCGGCCGCCGAAAGCAGCACGCACAGCCCCACGGCCGCCGCCAACGCGCGGCGCGAGCCGTGGTCGAACCAGCCATCTCGCTGTAACGAAAGGAGTTGTATCGCCGCCCGCCGGGCCGGGCCTACCCGGGTGTCCATGGCACGATTATAACGCGGGCGGGGGAATAAGTCCACGCGCGGGGCCGGCGGCGGACGCGCACCGGCCCCGCAACGGGGGTCTAGAGCTTCATCATGCGGGCGATATACTTGGCCGACGGCGACCCGAAGGAGAGCATGTTGTCATGCATCTTCTGCAGATCCACGCTCTTGTTCTTCGCCTCGTAGGCGCGGCGGATGTCCTCCACCTCGGCGCTGCCCACGAAGTAGGTGGAGAGCTGCGTCGACGAGAGGCACGCACGCCGCCACTTGCCCGCGGCCTCGCCGTCCTCCTGGAAACCCTCGTTCTTCATCAGGGCCATGGCCTCATCCTCGGTCATGCCCTCGGTATGGATTTTCTGGTCGATGATGGCGTTGATGATGACCCGCAGCCGCATCTTGAGCTGCTGCATCTTCACCGCCGGCCCGCCGAACCCCGCGTCGGCCATCACCTTCTCCGAATACACCGCCCAACCCTCCACGAACGAACCGCTGTAGAAGACGGCGCGCACCATGGTGGGTGCCTTGAACTTGTTGGAATGCGCCCCCTGCAGGTAGTGGCCGGGGACGGCCTCGTGCACGGTCAGGTCGTTGAGCATGTAATCGTTGTATTCCTTGAAAAAAGACGTGGTGCGCTCCGGCGTCCAGTCCTGCGGTGTGGGAGAGATCGAGTAGAAGGTTTCCCCCTGCGGTTCCATCGGGCCCGGCGACTCGCAATACGCCACCGCCACGCCGCGCTGGAACTCCGGCATGACGATGATCTTCACCGGCTCGGTGGGCACGGTGACCAGCTTGTGCTCGCGGGTGAAGGCGATCGCGTCCGCCAGCGTCTGCTTCGCCTTGGGGACGATGGTGTCGTTGTTGGGCCGGTCCTCGGCCAGCTTGTCGAGTACGGCCTTGTTGACCAGCTTCACGTCGCCAAGCCTGGCCGGGTCGGTGTCCTCCGGAAAGTACTTCTTGTACAGGGGCAACGCCGTCTCGTACATGGTCTTCTGTGTCGCCTTGAGATCCGCCGCGGCACGCGCGTAGATCTCCTCCTTGGACAGATCGGAGTCCAGCGAGAAGCGCAGCTTCTTGCGCCACATCGCATCGCCGATGCGGACGTCGCCGTTGGAGCGCGGGAGCAGATCCTTCTCCAGCCACTCGCCGTACGCCTCCAGCGCCTTCGCCGCCGCCTCGCGCACGGGCGCCAGTTCTGCCGCGACCGACGAACCCTCGACGAACTGGGAGAGCTCGTCGCGGATCATGCCGATGTTGCCCTGGTTTTGCAGAATCGCGGTCTCGGTGTGGACCCGCGGCGGGGTCTTCAGGTTGGCCTGCGCCGCGGCCACCACCGCGGGAATCTCCTCCAGACGGCTCTTGACGCTGCGCAGGCGGTCATCCAGCGGGGCAAAGTCGCGCGCGATGAGCGCGTAGATGGCGTTGCCCATGTTGTAGAAGAGCGGGTTCCACTCGTGCTCCTTCAGTTCGTTGGCTTCGAACACCGCCCGCTCCAGGTTGAGCTTGAGAATCGCGTAATCGATGGCGTTTACCTCGCTCAACGACTTCGCATCGATGGCGGCAAGCCGATCCAGGTAACTCTGCGCCACCCGCGCCTGTTCGGCTATCGCCGCGGCGGAACGATCGGTCAGGCGGCCGTCGAAACGATGATCACCCAGGGTGGTTGCGTACTCGGGATTCATTTCCAGCAACTTGTCGATGTACTGGTTGGCCGTCGACTCGAACTCCTTGTCGGAAGCGGCCGCGTGGGCCACGCTGGCGAGCATGACGATGGCCACGGTGGCAATCAGCAGCGATTTCATTCTGGTCTTCTCCTTCTATTCTATATCCAGCCCGTCCGGGAGCGGCCAACTAGAGAACATCAGCCTTGATCATGTTGGTGGTGCCGGGCACGTCCACCGGGACACCCGCCACCACCACCACGCGATCCCCGCGCGAGGCGACTCCGGCCTCGACCACCGCGCGCTTGGCGATTTCGATCATGGAGTCGGTATCCGTGGAAGCGCCGATTCTTACCGACGCGGTGTTCCAGTACAGCATGGTCCGCTTGAGCGTCGGCTCGTGCGGACTGATCACCGCGATGCGCGTGGGCGAACGGTGGTTGGACACGTACAGCGCGGTCTGGCCGGAGCGCGTGCAGCACAGGATGACCTTCGCGCCGATCTCGATGGCGGTGAAGCAGGCGGCGTGCGCCACCGCTTCCGGGATGGTCCGGCCCGGCCGGGGGGCCACCGCGGCGAATTGCCCCGCATAGTCGATGCGCGCCTCGCTGGCCCGCGCCACCTCGGCCATGGTGCGCACGGCCTCCACCGGGTACTTGCCGGATGCAGTCTCGCCCGAGAGCATGACCGCATCGGTGCCATCGAACACGGCGTTGGCGATGTCCGCCGCCTCGGCACGGGTGGGACGGGGATTCTGGATCATGGATTCCAGCATCTGGGTGGCGGTGATGACCGGCTTGCTCGCGGCCAGCGCCTTGCGGATGAGATCCTTCTGGATGAGTGGAACCTGCTCGATGGGCATCTCCAGACCCAGGTCGCCGCGCGCAATCATGACCGCGTCGGCTGCGTCCAGGATGCCGTCGATGTTTTCCAGCGCTTCCTTCTTCTCGATCTTGGCGATGATCGGTATATCGGCACCCTTCTCACGCAGCAACCAGCGCAGCCGCGCAACCTCGTCCACCGAGCGCACGAAGGAGAGTGCGAAGTAGTCGACGTCTTCCTTGATTCCGAATTCGACGCTAACCAGGTCCTTCTCGGTGGGTACGGTTTCGCGCAGTCTCACCCCGGGCGCGTTCACGCCCTTGTTGGACTTCAACTCCCCTCCGACGACCACCTCGCACCGCACATCGGCGTCCTGCTTGTCGATCACCTTGAGTTCGATCTCTCCGTCACCCATCAGGATGCGGTCACCCGGCGAGACGTCCGACACCAGCGCCGGATAGCTGATCGACACCTCGTGCCAGTCGCCGGGCACCGCGCGCGTGGTCAGGGTGAACGAATCGCCGGCGCGCAGCATCGCGGATCCCGCCGCCATCGCACCGATGCGCATCTTGGGACCGGAGAGATCCAGCAGCACGGGAACGTACACGCCCAGTCGCGACGCCACCGCGCGCACGTTCTTCACCACGCGCGCGTGATCGTCCCGTGTGCCATGAGACGTGTTGATGCGCGCCACGTTCATGCCCGCGCGAATGAGCGCTTCGATCATCTCGGGCGAGTCGCTCGCCGGGCCCAGCGTGGCCACGATCTTGGTGCGCCGCGATGCCTGTATTGCTTTTGATTCCATGGTGTTGCCCCGGCTCACAGCGTTGGCCAAGCGCGCGCGATTGTCAAGGGGTGGTTTCCCCGTTCCCCGGCGCGTCGCGGCCGGGCAGCACGCGCGCCAGCACCATGGCCAGCAACCCGGTCATGGCACCGCCCGCAACGCCGATGAAGGGCACGAGCATGAACATGAAGAACTCCAGGTCGAACCCGGACGGCTGACCGGCGAACCTCTCCACCAGAATGGGGTTGTTGCGAACGGTGGTCTCGAAGAACAGCGCCTGCGCCATGGTGGCCGAAGCGCCGTTCCAGAAGCCGGTCACGGCCCCGTGCAACAGCGCCCGCTTGCGCTCGCGGCGCGCGCACAGGAACGCGCACAGCGCCACCACGGCGAACCACACGAACCGGTCGCTCCCCTCGGGGAGCACCCCCAGCACCACGAGCGCGCCCATGAGCGGACCGAACAGGCCCAGCGGCAGCAGCAGCTTCCAGTTCATGCGGTCCGCTCCGGTGCGACGGCGCGGGCCGGCCGGACGCCGCCCAGGTAGATGGCCACGATGGCCAGCGCCGCCCCGCCGGCCTCGACCGGCGTGGTGGGACGGCCGAAGAACGCGATGTCCCATATGAACGTCAGCGCCGGCTGCAGCAGCAGCACCAGTGCCGCGCGCGACGCGTCGACCAGGTGGAAGGTGCGGGAGATGAGAATCCACCCCAGCGCCTGGCACAGGACACCATAGGCCACCAGCACAACCGCGTTCCGCGTGTCGGGGATGCGCAGGCTCTCTCCGGTGAACACGGCCACCGGCACCAGCAGGACGGCGGTGAACAACGATACCACCGCCAGATTTGCCACCGCGGACACCCGTTCAGGTTCGCGCCGCGCGGCGCGCAACGACAGCAGGTAGAGCGCGTAGCTGATGGCGGTGAGAACTCCGTACCCGACACCGATGCGGTAGGACTCATCGAGGCCGGTCCAGTTGAGCCCGACCAGAAGAAACAGACCGGTGACGGCAAGTGGAATCGCAAGCAGGAAACGAAACGTGGCGCGCTCGTGGAACACCAGAATGCCCACCGCCGCCATTACGAACACCTGAAAGTTGCCCAGGATGGTGGCCAGCCCCGGCCCCACGTGCAGGATGGAACGGTGCCAGCAGAATATGTCCGCCGCGAAGAACAGGCCGGCGAGGAGGGCCCAGCGCATGCGCCGCATCCCGTTGAACACCCGGTCGCGCCGCAGTGCGATCAGCGCAAACAGCGTCAGCGCGCCGAACACGTTGCGGTACACGCCGGTCGCGGTGGGGCCCACGTGGACCAGCTTGACGAACACGGCCGAGAAGGAGATCAGGACGCTCCCGGCCACGATCTGCAGCTCGGGGTGGTTCGCCGCCCGGCGCACGCCGGCGCCCCAACTCATTTGCGCACGTTCTCGATCGACTGATAGGTCACATACGCAAAGCGGTGCTGCTCGGCATCGCGCATGGCCGCGGCCATGCGTTCGTGCAGATCGTCGCGCCACGTGGTCCACCTGGCGATGTATGCCTCCGCCGCCGCCGCGTCGCCGGCGGCCTGGATCTCCAGCACCTCACCCAGCATCGCGGTCGCGGCGGCATGCATGCGCGCATAGTCCACCGACAACTTCCCCGCCGCGGCGTCGAACGTGAAGGCGCCCTGGGCGAGGAAGTAGTTGAACTGCATCAGCTCCATGGTCTGATAGGCCTGCGCGCGCTCCGGCTTGTTCTTGAGCAGCACGCGGCGCACGCCACTGGCATACACGGAACGCGCCGCGTCGGCGGTGTAGAACTTCATGTCCAGCAGGGTGGGAATCACGTACAGCGACACCAGATCCGCCTTCATCTCCTCGTAGACCGCCGCCGCCTGGCCCAGCGCGAGGTCGAGGTCGCGGTCGTCCCGCGTACGGTCCACGCCCAGGTAGTGGCCGATCTCGTGCCACAGTGTCCGATTGGCGTTGCCTTCGGCGATCAAGTCATTCGCGAACTTCGCGTCCATGACCGCAACGTAGGAGCGGCGCTGGTTCTCGAACAGGTCCGGGTTGGTCATGATGTTGTGTCGCAGGAGGATGGTTCGGCCGTACTTGCGCGCCGAACTCGCCTCGTTGGGAAGAATGGTGGCAGTGTTGGTTCCCCGTGACTGCGCGAAGTCAGCCACCACCTCGTACACGCCGACGGGAATGTCGGTGCGCACGCGCTTGTGCGGCTTGCCCTTGTCGTAGGGCAGCGAGTCCTCCAGCGTCTGCAGGGCCGCGGTGGCCGAGCGCAGCGCGTCGCTGCGTTCGTGATCGCGCAGCAGAACATTGAGGCTGAAGTAGGTCTTCACGCCGAACAGTGCGTCATCGTACGTTTCGTAGGAACCAATCTGCGCGTTGAGGTTCTTGAAGCTGCCCGTTACCCAGGCCGAGTCGCCGGCGGCGTAGTCGTTGATGATGAGGTCGTTGGCGCGCGCGCGCAGGTAGCCGGCAAAGTCCGGGTCCTCGGCCTTGACGGCGTCGGCCGCCTTCTTCAGCAGGCCACTCACCCTTGCGAGTTCGTCGGCATACGCAACCGGGTAGGGGACGGCATAGAACGCCACCCGATCCGGATGGCGCGACAACTCGATCAGCCTGGGCTTGAGGTCGGGGTGCGCCTTCTCGATGTCGCGGTGACGGTTGAGGGCGGCGAGATCCGCGTTCACGGCGCCGACGGTGCAGCGACGCACCACCGTGCGCGGGTGCAGGATTGTCTCCACCTCGTCGGGGTGATCCTTCATGAATGCGTCCAGTTCCTCGCGGGTCACGTCCCATGGATACAGCGCGCCACCGGGAACGGGGGGATCCACCGGCAGCACGGGCCGGCGCACGTTGTCCAGCCCGCGCACCACCGGGCCATTGGACATGTAGTAGAGCGTCAGGAGGTTCTGTGTGGCCGGGGGCGAACCCAGGTTGCGGTCCGTGTCGACCAGGTACGTGCGCGCCCCGGTCGCCTGGCGATGCTTCATGTTCTCGTGCAGTTGCTGGAAGATCTCCCCGGCCTGGATGAGGTAGTCCACCGCGAGCTGGTCCGCTCCGGTCAGTGGAGAGAGATCCGGAGCGAGGTGCACGTGCAGGGTCTTGTCGATGATGGGCTGCGTCGTCGTCAGGGGCGCGTACCCCTCGGGGAGGTCCTGAGCGCCGGCCGGCACCACCACTGAAACCAGCACAATCAACGCAATCAGCATGAACATGATCGAATCTCCTATTCGTTTTCCCAGTGTCGATCCACTTCCGGGTATCGATCCAGGTAGCCGCGGAAGGTCTGTTTGATCTTCTGCAGGCGCTCCGGCGTTCGCGCCTCGAAGCGCAGCACCAGCTCCGGCAGGTTGGAGGAGGCGCGCACCAGTCCCCAGCCATCCTCGAACACCACCCGCGCCCCGTTGATGTCGACCACGCGATCGAAGTCCTGCTTGAGCTCCGCCGTGAGCCTCTTTACCACGTCGTACTTGACCTCGTCGGCGCACTTGACGTTGATGGCCGGTGTTGACACGTACGCCGGCGTCCCCGCCATGATGACGGACAGCGGCTGGCTGCGCGCGGCCACGTATTCAACGAAACGAAGTCCCGAGTATACGCCGTCGTCGAAGCCGTAGTAGTTCTCCACGAAGAACACATGGCCGCTCATCTCGCCGGCCAGCGCGGCCTTCTCCTCGTGCAACTTGGCCTTGATGTGGGAGTGCCCCGTCTTCCACATGATGGGTACGCCTCCGTGCGCGCGGATGTCGTCTTCGAGAGCCTGGGTGCACTTGACGTCAAAGACGATCTTGCCGCCCGGAGCCCGTTCCAGCACCTGCCGCGCCAGCAGGATCATGTAACGGTCGGGCCAGATGACATCGCCCTTCTCGTCGACCACGCCGAAGCGATCGCCATCGCCGTCGAAGGCCATGCCGAGGTCGGCCTTTTCTTCGCGCACGCGCCGGCCCAGGATCTCGACGGTGTCGGTGCGCGCCGGATCCGGTTCGTGATTGGGAAACTCCGGATCGAGATCCGTGAACTGTTCGATCACGTTGAGCCCCGCGTCGCGGAATATGCGCGGGGCGAAGGCACCCGCGGTTCCGTTGCCGGTATCGATGACGATCTTCAGGGGGCGCACGATATCCACCCGGCCGGTAAGGTCGGCGGCGTAGTCGTCGGCAATGGTCACCTCGCTGTAGTCGCCGCGTCCGCTGGCGAACTCCTCCCCCTCGATGATGCCGTACAACTCCTGGATCTCGTCGGCAACCAGCGTCGAGGAGAATCCGGCCCCGAGCTTGAGTCCATTCCAGCCCTTGGGGTTGTGACTGCCGGTGATCATCGCGCCCCCCTTCACCTTGAAGCGGTACTGCGACCAGTACATCATCGGGGTGAGGCACATTCCCACCATGATCACGTTGCGCCCGGTGGCGCGCAGCCCCTTGACCAGGCCGTCCTTTATATCCACGGATCCAAAACGCGAATCATAGCCGACCACCATGTCGTCGATGCCACGGCGGGCGAGAAAGGTTCCGAAGCCACGGCCGATCCACTCCGCCGAGCGCGCATTGAGCTCGTCGTCGTTGACGCGGCCGCGAATGTCGTACTCGCGGAACATGGTCTTCTTGAGGCTCGGCACAACGGGCTCCCGTCTAGTTGAGGTGATAGTCGATGACGCTCACGGAAACGCCGGCAACGGCGCCGTAGGCGCTCAGCAGGTCGCGCTCGCCCAGCGACTCGCTTGACTCGGGCGCGTGAACACGCAGGCGGATGGGATCGAGGTCGAGGTCGAGCGCGTCCAGCGTGCGCCACTGCCCCACGTACGCCTCCACCCACATGTGCCCCACGAAGGCGCCGTCCCCCTCGCTGTACGCCAGTCCCACCACCGGACGTGCGGGAATGCCGCTGGCGCGCAGCAGCGCCACGGTGAGCAGCGAGTGCTCGGTACAGTCGCCGGCGCGGGTGCGGTACACATCCAGCGCCGACGCGTAGCCGTGCTCCATGCCCTTGTGTTCGATGTGACCGTTGACCCAGGCCGCGATGTCGCGGGCGAGATTCCAGTCCCGGTCGCCGGTCACGGTGCGGATGCTGTCCGCCACCGCGCGCAGCGTCGGGTTGTTGGACTGGACGAAACGATCCGGCTGCAGGAAGCGCGCCTGGGACCCTTCGTCTTCCGTCATGCGCACGGTGGTCCCGCGCGACAGCCGCAGTTCGACGGCGTGATCTTCGCGCAGGGTTTCTTCCTGGTTGGGACCGGCCATGGTTGCGACGGGCGGCAGCCCCGAGAACTCAAGCCGCAGCGTGACGTCCTTCACGCGGCTCACCGGCCGGGGAAAGCCGGCGCAGTCCACCATCGACTGCCGGATGATGTCGAAGTCCGGTTCGATCTCGATGGTGTCGAGTTCGTCGGCGTTGATCTTCTCGATGGCGATTTCGACGCCCAGCTGGCGCACCACCGTGCGCACCGCATCGCCGCTCTCGTCGAACCAGATGGTGGACGACGGCGACTGCGCGCCCGCGTCGTACTCGTCCACCACCACGCGGCCCGTGTTCGCCATCTCCGCGGTCGCGTCCGGGTTGCGCACGAAACGCTGCACCCGGAACCCGCCCTCGCCGATGTCGAAGATGGTCATGGTGGTGTCCGCCGCGCTTCCCCCGACCCAGGCACGCAGCGCCAGCGCCGCGCCGGCCTCGGTGGCGGCACCCGGTTCCCACGCGAACGCGCGACGGTCCAGGGTGCGCCCCACGCGGGATTCGTAGCGCACCGAATCCCCATCCAGGGACGCGGTGGAGCTGGAGTTGGAGAGAGAGCTCTCCATGCGCGAACGCAGCAGACGCCCGGACGGGTCCGAAACCTCCTCGGTGAGCACCATCATGGAGAGCGGGGTGCCCAGCCGGGTGAAACGAACGCTGAGGTGCGCGCTGAACACCACGCCGCCCGTGCCCGACACCAGGCTCTCCGACGCCGTGCCGACCGTCGCGCCGCCAATGCGGACCACATACCAGGTGTCGGTTTCGGGATCCCCGGACGTGGCCGGCGATAACGACGATGCCACCATGAGCAGAATGGGAAGCGCTGCGAGGGGTATCATGCGCGCCGACAGTAACATACCGGGACGAAAACAGAAAGGCCCGGGGGACGCCCCCGGGCCCTCGCTGTCACCTTCGCGGATCGCCTACGCGATCTCGACCTTCTTGCCCACCTTGTCCGGCGCCTTGGGAAGCGTCACGCTGAGGATCCCGTTCTCCATCTTCGCCTTGACGGCGTCACGGTTGATGCCGTTCACGTTGAAGCTGCGCTCGAATTTCGTGGAGCGATACTCGCGGCGGATCAGCCCCTTCTCCTCGTGCTGCTCCGACTTCTCGCCGCGCACGATCAGGGTGTCGCCCTCGATGTTCACCGACACGTCCTGCTTGTCCAGGCCCGGCATCTCCATGCTGAAGACGAACGCGTCGTCCAGCTCGGCGATGTTGGTCCGCGGCAGGCGGATCGAGGCCCAGCCCTCTTCGGTACTCTCCGCGTCACCAAAGACGCGCTCGAGCGGGAAGCCCCAGTTCAGCCGGTCGAAGAGACGATCGATGGGGGTGGCGGGGCTTTCGTACTTCATGAGTTTCATATTCAGTGACCTCCGTTGGTCTGCATGTTCAGAGAGTTCGATGTCGCAAATGATGATGCGTTCAACGAGGGAGAGGAATTGCACGCGCCGTGCCAGCGCGGAGCAACGGTGTATCTTTCATATTTACAATATATTAGAGATTCGCCCGGCGCGCCGTCCCCGGCGTGGGGCACAGGGCTGACACAGGCATCTGCCACACTGTCATGTTTGCGGTTACCGTCTGCGCCGCGATGTCACAGTGGCGTGGCAGCCGCGTCCGCCGTGACGCGACGCGCGGACCGCGGCTCGGCGAGGCGGGCGCTGATCACGATGTTGGCCACCGCGGCGGCGCCCCCGAAGGCGAACAGCGTGGTGAATCCCAGGGTTTCCGCCACGATGCCACCCAGGATGGGGCTGAGCATGAACGGAAACGAGAGGGAGTTCATGAAACCCACGTACAGGGGACGGCGATCCGGGGGTGCGGACTCGAGCAGGTAGGTGTGGTTGGCGATGAAGCGACCGCTGCGCACGAAGCCGTTGATGAGAAAGGTCGAGGCGACGAGCAGGAAGACAGAGATCGATCCCGGCGCGGGTGCTGCGCGGGTGAGCCACAGCATCACCAGCGGCGGCAGCAGGCTGGCCACCGCGGTGCTCAGGAACACGATGCGGTTGCCGCGCCGGTCGAGCAGCGGTCCCCAAAGCACGTTGGACAGCATGCCCGCGCCGATCCATATGGAGAGGAAGAGCCCCACACTGGCTTCGGAGAAGCCGAGACGCACGTAGGCGTAGGTGGCGTAGAACGGAAACGCCATGGCGGTGAGCTGGTAGAACACGCGCATGAGCAGGTAAGCACGGTAGTGCGGCATGCGCCGCAGCATGGCCACCCCGTCGGCGATCTGGTGTCGCAGCGCGGGAGGGCGGGTCACGTGCTCGGCGGGCGGCTCGCGCACGAACATGTAGGCAAGCACACCGCACGACGTGATGACGCCGCCGATGATGATCAGGATTCCGTAGTCGTAAGGGAACGCGTGATCGCTCAGGCGCAGGAACCGGGCGCACACCGTGACCCAGCGGTAGACCGCACTGTTGGCCCACATCGCGCCCGGGTCACCGTCGAGCACCGCGGCGATGAGAAGCCCCGCCAGCACACCCAGCGCACCACCCAGCACGCGCCGGCCCGCAAAGAACGAGCCGCGCTCCCGGATGGGAACCGTCTTGGATGTGATCTCCAGAAACGGCACGCCCCCCACCCCGGCCGCGAGCGCATTGATGGACAGTCCCGTGATGACGCTCGCCATGAGCAGAGTCGGATGATCCGGCCCGATGAGGTAGACGCTCACCCCGGCTCCCACGAAACCCAGGAAGCGGAACACCGATGAGGCCGCGTAGATGGGCAGTACGCGGCGGCGCGCCTGCGCCATGCTGGCCACGAACACCTGCGGAAAGAACCAGCCCGCGGTGAAGGCGGCGCTCACGAAGCCGATCACCACTGCCCCGCCGCCCAGCGTCGCGATGAAGACCGGCAGCACGGTGAACGGGTCGACGAAGGCGTTGCCCAGGTTGACCAGCATCCCGTTGATGATGCCGAGGGTGTGGTTGCGTCTGGATGCCGTCATGATTCCTCGCAGCGCACGCTAAACCCCAAACACGCGCGTGGCAAGCGCGGACCTGTGTCGGCTATACTTTCCGCTTCCGCGCCGGGCCGCAGGCAAGCGGCAGCGGCGCTGGGAACGCACCATGATCAAGGGAATCGGAATCGACTCCATCCTGCTGGCCCGCGTTGCGCGCGTGCGGGAGAACTACCCGGATCGCTTTCCCGCCCGCATCCTGACCGAGGCGGAACGCGAGTACGTGCTGCGCTACGCGGACCCCGTGCCGCGCATCGCGGGGCGCTTCGCCGCCAAGGAGGCGTGCATGAAGGCGCTGGGAACCGGGTGGGGATACGGGGTGCGCTGGCGCGACATCGAGGTGATACGCATCCCCAGCGGCAAGCCGGTGATGCAACTGCACGGCCGCGCCCGGGAACTGATGGACTCGCTTGGCGCCACGGTGGTGCATTGCACCATCACCCACACCGACGAGCACGCCATGGCAATCGTGATTCTGGAATAGCGCTCAGCGACGGCGCACGCCGAGGCCGGGTTCGCGGGGCAACACCAGCCTGCCCGCCACCACCGTCACGCCCTCGAACGGGTCGTCCGCCAGCAGCAGATTGCCGTCGAGGTCCGCCCAGTCGGCCAGCGGACTCAGGTGCGCGGCCGCGGTCACGCCCAGTGACGTCTCCAGCATGCAGCCGATCATGACCTTCAGCCCGTGCGCCCGCGCCCGCTCTATCATCTGCAGCGCGGGCGTGATGCCGCCACACTTCATGAGCTTGATGTTGATGCCGTGTCCCTGGTCGTGGCAGCGGTCGACGTCGTCCGGTCCCGAGATGCTCTCGTCGAGCACGACGGGCAGCGGACTCACCAGCTTCAGCTGGCGCAACCCGTCCACGTCCTCGCGCGCGATGGGCTGCTCGCAGAACTCCACGCCGCGCCGGTACAGATCCAGCGTCTTTTCCAGGGCGGTTTCCGCGTCCCAACCCTCGTTGGCGTCCACGCGAACCACCTTCCCGCTGCGGGTCATGACGCGATCCACGATCTCGAGGTCGCCCGGAAGCCCCACCTTCACCTTGAGCACCTGGTAGGCGGCGGCCGCGTCGACCCTGGCATCGATGACGTCGGGCCGGTCGATGCCGATAGTGAAAGACGTGAGGGGCGCGCGCAGCGGATCGGCGCCAATCAGGCTCCACACCGGCGCGTCCGCGCAGCGGCCGGCGTGATCCCACAGCGCCATGTCCAGCGCCGCGCGCACGGATGCGTGCGCCTGCAGGCGCTGGTGGAGTTCCTCGCCGGGCTGGTTGAGGCGCCGGCGCACCTCGGACGGCTCGGCATCGAGCAGGCGGCCGATGGCGTTGACCGCGGATCGTACGGTCATGGCATCCTCGCCGTAGTACCCCTGTGGTGCGGCCTCGCCCATGCCGCGCACACCGTCGGCTTCCAGCGTCAGCACGAATATGTCGCGCACCTGCTTGGTCTCCCGCGCAATCTTGAAGGGGTGCGCGGTCTCCACCCGAATGGGTTCCACTTCCAGTTTCATGCATCACTCCCGCTTGGAATCGCCCCGGTGTCGCGCAGCGCGTCGAGCAGAAAGCCGGCACCGAAGCGCACCGCGTCGGTGGCGGGCAGGCCGGTCTCCTGCCGCGCGGCCTCGATGGCGCGGTGGGCATCGGGCTCGCCGAGCGCGGCGGTGTTCAGGGCAAGCGCCACCACACGGGAACGCTTGTACGGCCGCATCATGGCCTCGTAGCCGGCGATGATCTCGGCCAGCGGCGGAATCGGGATGGTGAAGCGCTTGTAGCGCGTCCGCCCCGGCGCGTGCACCAGCACCATCGCATCCGGCATCGATCCATACAAGAGACCCAGCATGACCGCGCCGTAGCCGGGGTGCATGAGCGCGCCCTGCCCTTCCACGAACACCACGTCCATCGCGTCGCCCTCCAGGTTGACAAGCGCCTCGGTGGCCCCGCCGACGAAGTCCGCAACCACGCGGTCCACCGGGACACCCCGCCCGCGCAGGATGATCCCCGTCTGTCCGGTGGCCGCCCATGCCGCACGCAACCCCCTGCCCTTCGCGGCGCGCGCGAGCTCCAGGGCGACCGTCATCTTGCCGGCTCCGCAGTCGCTGCCCACGGTGAGCACCACGCTCGCACCCGTGTTGCAGCCGGCGCCGGTGGACACCAACCGCGCCTCCGGCACGCGGCGCACGTCCCAGATGCGCGCCCCCGAGGCCAGAGCCAGCGCGCGCAGCTCGGCGTCGTCCTCCAGAAACACGTGCAGACCGCTCACCACGTCGACGCCCGCTCGCAGGCAGGCGGCGACAACCGCGCGATCCCCCGCCTCCAGCACGCCGCCGGTGGGTGCAACCCCCACCACCGCCACCTCGGGGCGGGCGCGCAGCCCCTCCTCGATGGTCGCCACCACCGGCGCAGCGCAATCCACGCCGAGCACGTCGCGCACGCTGCGGCCCGCGCGCGACGCATCCAGCACCGCCACCACGTCCCCGGGGCGGTCCATCGCCACGCACACCGCCGTCTTGCCGTCCGCAGCCGAGAAGCGGCCGTCGGCGAGGAGCAGCAGGCGCCGGCCGGCAAGGGCGAAGGGCGCGGTCACGACGGGCGTGGTCATGGCTCAGTCGAACTCGTCCACGATGACACCCACCAGGCGCTTGAGAATGTCGTCGAGCGTGGTCATGCCCACGCAGGTTCCGTCGGGGCGCCGGATCAACGCCATGTGACGGCCGCCCTCACGCATCTGCAGGAGGACGTCGGAGAGCCGCGCGTTCTCGGGCACCGCATACGGAGGCTGCAGGTTCCTGCGCAGCGCCTCGCGGTCGTGGGCGGTTACGAATTCGTGCACCGAAATCACACCCACCACGTTGTTGCGCTGCCCGCGGTACACGGGGTAACGCGAAAATCGCTCGTGAGCGATGACACCACGCTGGTCGTCGAAGGGCACGTCACCATCCAGCATGAGCACCACCTCAAGCGGTGTCATGGCGTCGCGGATGGAGAGATCCTTGAGTTCGATGGCACGGTCGATCAACTCAGTGGTCTCCGGCGCAATGAGCCCCGCGCCCCGGCTGTCGCCGATGTGGAACAGCAGTTCCTCCATGGAAACATTGAGCAGGCGCGACGACGGGCTGATGGGCAGGAAGCGCGTGAATACGTCGGAGAGGAACGTGAATGTGCGTACCAGCGGGTACAGAAGGCCGGTCAGCACGCGCAGGATGTCCACGCTGCCCAGCGCCGCGCGCGTTGAGTAGTAGAGGAACAGCCCCTTGGGGATGACCTCGTTGAAGATCAACGTCACCGGCACCAAGATGAGCGTGGCCAGCGTTGCCCCCGACGTGCCGTAGTGGCGGGCCATCAGTGCGGTGAAAGTGGTGGTGCAGCCGATGATGGCGAGGTTGGTGCCCACCAGGACCGAACTCAGCAGGTAGCGCGGGTTCTCCAGCAACGCCAGCACGCGCCGCGCGCGACGGTCGCCGGCGTCGGCCAGGTGGCGCAGGCGCAGGCGGTCGGCGGCGATGAACGCCGTCTCACTGCCCGAATAGAAGATACCGAGCACGAATGCCACCACCGAGATGATGATGAGGTGGCGGTCGCTCACAGCTTTTCCACCCGGATCTTGCGAATGCGATTGGGTTGCGCGGAGATGACGTGGAAGCGCAACCCCTGCGCCACGATGGTCTCGCCTTCGCGCGGGATCCTCCCCAGCAACCCCAGCACGAACCCGGCCACTGTCTCGTGCTCTTCGTCGCGCAGCGCGGTATCGAATTCCTCGTTGAAATCATCCAGCTCCATGGTGCCGTCGACGACGATGCGCTTGTCGTCGATGCGCTGGAATGGCTGCGAACGCGGCTCGCGCGCGTTGCGAATTTCGCCCACCAGTTGCTCCAGGATGTCCTCGATGGTCACCACGCCCGCAAACGAACCGTATTCGTCGAGCGCGATCGCCACGTGTATCTTGCGTGTTTGCAGTTCTCCGTATAACTCAACGATGGAGGCCGTTTCCTGGATGAAGAAGACCTCGTGCAGGCGCGCACGCAGGTCGTCCTCCGTCCTCGCCGCGTCCGGGTCCACCAGGTCCTTCACATGCAGGATGCCGATGACGTCGTCGGAAGACTCCTCGCGGATCGGAATGCGCGACCTTCCGCTGCTGGCGAACAGTTGCACCAGTTCTTCCCGCCCCGCGCTGACCGGAGCCGACGTCACCTGGATACTGGGCGTCATGATCTCCTTGACGACCTTCTGACGGAACTCCAGCACGTGCGAGAGGATCTCGTACTCGAACGCGCCCACCGCGCCCTCGCGGCGGCCGATGCGCACCGCCGTCAGCAGTTCGTCCCAGGAGTAGGATCTGCTCGCGGCGCCCAGCCGTCCGCGCAGCACGTCGATCACGCGATCGGTGAAAAGGGTGAGCGGAACCCGTACGGGCAGAAAGAGCGTGTGCAGGACGGAAAGCGGAAACACCACCCCGCGTGCGAATCGCTCCGGACTGTGCAGGCCCAGCGCCTTGGGGATGATCTCCCCGAACAGCATGATGAGCACCGCCATCACCACGAACGAGTAGCCCGCGCCCCGCTCGCCAAACGATTCCAGCGCGATGGCAGTAGCGGTGCTGGTGGCGAAGATGTTGACGGTCAGGTTGCCGAGCAGAATGGTAATGAGCAGCCGGCGCGGCCGTTCCAGGAGCCGTGACACCAGGCGGCCCGCGCCGGAGACGTCACGCAGCGCGCGCAGATGTGAGCGGCTGAGAGAAAAAAGGGCGGCCTCGGAGCCGGAAAAGAAACCGGACAGCAGGAGCAGAACGAGAAGACCGGCAGTATAGAGGAGTACGTCGCCCACGACGGCGGGCCCGGGGTCAGTTGCCCAGTTCGGCGAGGGCGCTGCGGGCCTGCTTGGCTTCCTCGGTTGTGGGGTGCTTTTCGATCAGCGTGTTGAACGCCTTCTCGGCCAGGCCCCGTTCTTCGAGTTGCAGGTAGGCGCGCCCCATCTTGAGGTACGCGGCCGGCACCAGGCGCGCGTTCGGGTAGTCGGTAACCACGCGCTGGAACTCGCCCGCCGCTTCCAGGTAGCGCTCGGTGGCGTAGTTGCACTCGCCCAGGTAATAGTGGGATTCGACCGCGCGCGGACCCTCGGGGAACCGGGCCAGGTAGTCCTGCAGGCCCTGCGCGGCGAGTTCGTAGTTGCCGCGCGTCACGTCCATGTACGCCCCGCGGTAGATCTCCTCCGCCGCCTGCGCGAGGGAGTCGGCGGGGGGAACAGGCGAGGGGCGTGAACCGCTGCTGCGGCCACGCCCCCCACGGTTGACACTCAACTGTTCGCTGTCCTCGATGCGGCTCACCAGAACGCGCACCGCCTCATCGAGTTCCGACAGCGTCACCGAGGTCTGAGCCTGAAAGGACGTCCGCTCCTCGCTGTCGCGGGCGATCTGATCCTCCAGGCGCTGGATCCGCTCCAGAAGCTGCTGCTGATCGGTCCGCAGCGTATCGGCCACGCGCGCAGCGTGGTCGGAGTTGACCGGGCCCTTGACCAGCTTGGCCCCGTAGCAACCCGACAGCACCGCCCCCGCGACGGCGATTCCGAGGATTCTGAACGTACGGCGGATCAACTCGGTGTTCGATCCGGCGTTACTTTACGACGAAGTGCGCACGACGATTCTTGGCCCACGCCGTTTCGTCGTGACCAGGATCGAACGGGCGCTCCTTGCCGTAGCTCACGGTGGTGATGCGCGACGCGTTGACGCCCATTGCCACCAGGTAGTCGCGTGCGGCGTTGGCGCGCTTCTCGCCCAGAGCCAGGTTGTAGGCCTTGGTGCCGCGCTCGTCGCAGTGGCCCTCGATGGTGATCATCTTGTCCGTCACACGCTTCATCTCGCGCGCGTTGGCTTCGAGCGTGCCCTTGGCTTCCGCGCTCAGGCTGTAGGAGTCGAACGCGAAGAACGCGTCGCTCAACGCCATCGGAGAAACTTCCTTCACCGGCTCCTGTACCACCGGCTTCTCGACCGGCTCCTCGACGACCGGCGCGGGCGCAGCATCGACCGGCTCATCCATCGCCTTCTTGCCGCCGCAACCCGCGACGAACACCATGCTCGACACCGCGAGCAACCACATCAAACGCTTGGCAATCATTCCCATGACCTCCTCGGATCAGTCCTCGTGCGTGACCATACAAAACGGGGCATCCAAAATCGCAACGTTCTTATTTTTCCCGTATTTAGGGGCTCGACCAGTCGGGGTCGCAACCCTGGGCCAATATTCTCTTACCCCCCGTGACGATGTCAACAACGGAAACGGTCTCCTCGCGGCCCCGCTCGGTGCAGACGAGGTGACGGCCGTCTGGAGCCCAGCGCGGATCCTCGTAGCTGCGGGCATCCTTGGTAATCAGACGCCCGTCGCGACCGTCCGGGGTAATGGTGGCGATCTGAAACTCGGCCCCCATGCGGGTGGAAAATGCGATGAGGTCGCCGCGCGGCGACCAGTCCGGCGAGGCGTTGTAGCCACCGGTGAAGGTCAGCCGGCGCACGTTGCCGCCGCTGCGTTCCATCAGGTAGAGCTGCGGAGAGCCGGAGCGGTCCGACAAAAATACGATTTCGCGGCCGTTGGGAGCCCAGCTCGGACTGGTGTCGATGGCGCGATTGTGGGTGAGACGATCCTGGATGTGGCCGTTCTTCTGCAGCAGATAGATCTCGGCGTTGCCGTCCTTGGAGAGCGACGCGAGCAGCAGGCCGGGATTCTGCACCCAGTCCACCGCTGTATTGCTGCCGCTGTAGTTGGCCAGATTGTGCGACTGCCCCTCGGCCAGGTAGCGCACGAAAAGGTCCGGCTTGCCGTTGCGGAAGCTGGTGTAGGCGATGGCCTGGTTTGCGTCCATCCAGCGCGGCGCCAGCAACGGCATCGCCTGGCGCACCAGCACGCGCGGGTTGTAGCCGTCATAGTCGGACACCACCAGTTCCCACTTGTCACCCACCTTGCGCGTGTACACGATCTGCGTCGACGCCACCCCGTTCTCGCCCGTCACCAGGCGCACGACTTCGTCGGCAAAGTGGTGCGCCACGCGGCGCACGTCCTTGTCGCCCACCTTGTACTTCTTGCCCCCCATGAAGTCGCCGGAACCGAGATCGTTCACGATGCCCTCGAAGGAAACGTCGGCACCCTCGTGAAACACCTTTCCGCGCACCACCACCGCGTTGGCAACACCCGCCACACCGGCCGTGGCCGGCTCCTCGCGCATGATCCTGAACAGGCCGGTGAACTCCAGATCGGCAAGGACGATCTGCTCGAGCCGCTGCGCACGGGAGGCGACATCGCCCTGCCCGGCGAACGTCGGGAGCCACAACGGGATCACGAAGACGCCTTCCTTGACGATAGGATCGGGCCACACATCGGTTTGCGCGTGCGCCCCCGCGGGCAACATGACGGCCAGCAGCGCAATGAGACAACGCTTCATCGTTTTCTTCCTCTTCCAGGATTTGCGGGCACGAGACCCAACCGCGGCGTCACTCAGACTCCCGGTACAGGAAACTGAAGTGAACGCCGAGATAGGCGTCCTTGAATTCGCGCGGGAGGGGCGGCAGCGGGGCGGACTGCAGCACCGCGCGTTGACATGACTGATCGAAGAGCGACAAACCCGACGACTCCTCCACCGCGACGTTGCTCACAGAACCATCGCGGTGCACGCGGAAGTACACCCGGCACGCGCGCTCTTCCGGCGAACCGCCCGGCGGCCGCCAGGTGGCGGCGATCTTCTGCCGCATGCGTCCGATGTAGTGCGCGAAGGGGAAATCGTGCTCGAACGAGATCGACCCGGTGGGGGGCGCCGCCATCTGCTGGCCGCTGGTGTCCGCCTCGGCGGGCGGGATGGTCTTCTGTATCTGGGTGGTCGGCACCTGCTTCTTCGTTTCCTTTTTGACCGGCGGTTTCTTCTTCGGCTCGTCCGGCGGCGGCGGCATTTCCTCGTCCTTCTCCTCGGGCACCGGCTCCGGCGCCGGCGGATCCGGCTGCACCACCGGGCGCACCACCCTTGGCGCCGGCTCGGCCACCGCGGGGGTCACCAGGGTGACATCGTAGACCTGGCGCGGCACATAGCTCACCTGCCGGAACGACACCCACTGGAACACCAGCAGCGAAATGAACGCGTGGAAGCCGATGGATATGAGAATCGCCCTGCGCATTGCAGACCGCCGCGATCAGCGCTTCCCGTCCTTCTTCTCGGTGATCATGCCCACGTCACTGATACCCGCGGCCTTGACCTCGCCGATGACGGACATGACCGCGCCGTATGGCACATCCTGATCCGCGCGCACGAAGATGCGCTCCTCCCCCGCCGCCTTCAACGTTGCCAGCGTGGACCCGAGTTGTTCCTCCGGAACCAGCTGCTTGTTCACGTAGACCTTGCGCTCCTTGGTCACGGAGATGACCACCGCATCGGTTTCCTTGATCACGGTCGACTTTGCCTTGGGCAGCTTCACCTGGATGCCGGCCTGGATGAAGGGTGCCGTGAGCATGAAGATGATGAGCAGCACCATCATGACGTCGACCATGGAGGTGACGTTGATCTCCGCGACGGTGGAAAAACGGGTTTTTCGCATCGCAACGACGCTCCGTTCAGGCGCCGGCGCCGGTGCGTGCGGGCCGGGGCGAGTTCATGGAACGTTGCGCGCCGCCCTGCATTACGATCACGCCGTCCAGCACGCGCGAGATGTAGAGATCGAGTTGCGTCTCCTTACGCTGCACCGCGCGCACGAAGACGTTGTAGGCCACCAGCGCGGGAATGGCGGCGGCGAGGCCGGCGATGGTGGTGATGAGCGCTTCCGCAATGCCGGGGCCGATGACCTCGATGCTCGCCGCCCCTTCGACACCCATGCTCAGGAAGCTGTGCATGATTCCCCACACCGTTCCCAGCAGGCCCAGGAACGGCGCCATGCTCGCCGTCGTGGACAGCAGGATCAGGTGCCGCTCCATCTCGCCGATTTCATTCATGGCGCGTGCCTCCAGCAGCCCCTTGAGCCGCGACCGCTCCGAATCCGCCAGCGCGGGATCGTCCGTGACCAGCACACCGTCAACGGCGCGTCCGGCGACGAAGCGCCGCGTTTCCAGCAGCAGCGCCGCCTCCACCGAGGGCAGGAAGTGCTCCGCCTCCGCCACGCAGGGGCCGATACCCCGGGTGACCATGGCCTTGCGGAGTGCATCGCCCTTGGCGCGCAGGCGCGCGTAGAGCCGCGCGCGATCCCAGACCACGGCCCATGTCATCACTGACAGCACGAAGGTGATGCAGAGGATGAAGAGGCCAAAACGGCCGGAATCGGCGAGGATCTGGGGCAATGAACGGCCGATCGCCGCGGGCACAGCCGCGAAGAATTCCATATGCGTCCTTCCTGTCTACGTTTGCGCCCAAATGCGCTGCAGTGCTCGTCGTGGGGCGGGAATTCCGCCTACGTCTAGCACAACCCCCGGGGCTTGCCTAGAAAAAGTCCGACCGCCGGTGGTCCAGAACCTGCATACGCCCCTGCGGGTGGGGGGTTCCGCCGCCTTGCCACGGGGGCGGAGATGGGCTATATTAAAGAATAGCCTGATTGTTCCCGTCGATCTCGGTCGGCCCCTGATCGCGCCCCTCGCGTCCCGCACCGGGAGGAAGCCGCCATGAAGAAGAACCTGACTCCCCTGATGATTTCTCTCCTGCTCGCCGCTCCGGCTCCGGCAGCCGCGGTTTCCGCCGCGCGCCAGGGTGGAGACGGTGGGGTGATCCTGCGCGCCAGCGTCCCGCTGGGCGGCATCGTCAACACAGGCGACCGCGTCGCGTTCGAATTCCAGACCCGCAAGGACGCCGCGGTGCTCGTGTTCAGCATCGACTCGCGCGGCTTCGTCCACCTGCTGTATCCCGCGGGTCCGCCCGAGGTGGCCCGCGCCAATACGGAGTATTCCATCCCCGAATACGGCAGCGAGCTGGTGGTCGACACGCCCACCGGGGTGGAGTTCGCATTCGCCCTCGCGGTCACGGACCCCGGCGCCATCGACGCCGCGGAACTCGCCCACCTGCGGGGCACCGATGTGCCGGGCGCGGAGCCGTACCGTATAACGGGCGATCCGTTCATTGCCGCCAACATGGTGGCGGCCGAGCTGGTGCGCGGGGTTTCGCACCAGGAGGTTTACTTCGGATACACCAACTTCTACGTGAACCAACGCGTGGAGTACCCGTGCTACCTGTGTGGTGCGTGTGACGGCGTGGCCGATGTCGATGCGTGCGGTGAGTATCGCGTGGTGCAGAACTTCCAGCGCAGCGAGTCGCTCGTCTATCCGCTGCCGCGCGGCTACGATATGGTGGAGCAGGTGGCGGACGGTTCGACCATCATCGACAACCCCGACGACGGTGACGTCGTCGTCAATTTCTATCCCTACGGTTCGGAGGTACGCTACGTCGACCCGAGCGTCTACCTGTATCCAGGCGGCTGGGGTCTGTGGGATCCCTTCTACTGGTACTGGCCGGGCTACTACCCGTACTGCGGGAGCGGCTGGTCGGTGGGCATCGGCTGGGGCTGGGGCTGGGGCTGGGGTTGGGGTTGGGGAGGCTGGGGCGGCTACTACAGCTGCGGCTGGTACGCGCCGCCGTGCAACTACCCGAGCTATCCGTACTACCCGTCGGGCGGCTACACATACCCCGAGAAGTTCAAGACCCGCTACAAGAGCGGCGACGTCCAGTCCGGATCGCTGACCGCGCAGCGCACGCGTGCCGCACAGCGCGACGGCAGCCTGCGCATCGCGCAGAAGGACGTCCAGCGCTCGGTGACCCGGGCCAACCGCACGTCGCTCGCGCGCAGCACGAGATCCGCCACGCGGGCGACGGTCATGGCCGGACGCTATGGAACGCCGCGGGTGAAGACCACCGTTTCCGGAACCAACCGCGGCAAGACCGCCGTGCGCGGTGCACCGGCGCGGACGGGTTCGCGGCCGACGGCCGGCGTGCGCGGTGCACCCGCGACGCGGAGCGGTTCGAAACCTGCGGTGCGCGGAAGCACGCCGCAGCGGACGCGTGGATCATCCGGGACAGTCCGGCCGGCGCCGAGCTCGCGTGGTTCCAGCAGCGGTGTGAAGGGTGCGCCGCGGGGCGCGTCGAGCCGGGGTTCGAGCGGAGTGAAATCGCGGGGTTCGTCATCGCGGGGCGGCAGCGGGTCGCGAAGCGCGCCGGCCGCGCGCGGCGGCAGCGCCAAGGGCGGCTCGCGTTCGCGCTGAACGGCATCCCCACCGCAGGATCGGAAACGAAGAAGGCCTCCCCGGACGGGGAGGCCTTCTTGTTTTCCTGCGCTGCGACGCTGCGGTCCTACAGCGTCTTGTAACTCTTCACTTCCAGGTACTTGATACCGTTGAGCTTCTTGACGCTGGATGCAATCTCAACGCCGTTGCCATCGTTCGCGGCGCGCAGCTGCGACGCCTCGGGGTTGCTGATCAACGGATAGACCTTGCCGTCCGCGGTCTTGAACAGCGGCGAGCATGTCTCGGTGGCGTCCAGCGAGCAATGACCGCACACGTAGGTACCGGTCAGAACCAGGCGCTTGTTCTCGCGGTACGGAAGCTCGTCCACGGCACCATTGAAGGTGGTCGCCGTCTTCGACTCCTCGCACACGGCCTTGCAGGCTCCCGCCGACGCGGTCTTGGCCTGGCCGGTCTTGCAGCACGCATCCCCACCCGCGGCAGCCGCACTGGCCTTGTCGCACGAGCCACCCGCGGCAGCGGCGGCATTCTTGTCGCAGCCGGCGGCGACCAGCGTCATGTCCGCGGTGTGAACGGCCGACGCGCTGCGCGCGCAGTCGTTGACCGCGGCGGTGGTGACGGTGGCGCCGCGCGTACAGGACTTCGTACCCGCCTCCACCGACGCGGCGGTCGCCGTGGCGCCCTTCGCGCAGCAGGACGATACCGACGCGGTCTTGATGGATTCGTCACACGTCTTCGAAGAAATGCGGGTGGCGTCCCCCGCGCCGGCGACCGCGGCCGCGAGGCCGAAAGCGGCTACCGTGCCGAGCAAAAGCAGGTTGCGGTTCATAGGTCCGATCCTCCTGGGCTGCGTTGAGTGTCCGAGCGAAATCTTATCAATCATTCAACAGAATGGCCGCCGAGTCAAGCCGGCAGACCGCCAATTGTACCGCGGCGGCGGGGATGCGTTCCGGGCAATCACGCGCCGGCGATGTCGACCTCGGCGCCCTTCGTGAACCGCTTGCCATCCTTGACGATACGGCACGCCGCCAGGTGCGCGTCGTGTTCGAAGAAAAGGATCCAGTTTTCCGCTGCGGCCCGTTCCAGCACGGCGGACTTCTCCTGCATGGCGGCGACCGGCAGCAGGTCGTAGCTCATGACGTACGGCGTCGGAATATGATGGTGGGTCGGAATCAGGTCGCCGCAGAAGAAAATTGCCGTCCCGTTTCCGTGGATGAGCGGCAGCTGCTGCCCCGGCGTGTGGCCGTCGAAGACGAGCAGCTCGAAGCCCGGCGCCAGTTGCCAGGGGCCGTCGTGCACGACCAGCACGCCCTCGCGTTCCAGTACGCGCATGCGGTCCTCATAGTAGCTGGCGCGGTCGCGCGGGGTGGGGGCAAAGGCGTGCTCCCACTGGGAACGCTGCAGGTGGTGGCGCGCGTCCGGAAACACCAGGCGCCAGCCATCGCCATCGGGATCGACGATCCCGGCGCCGTGGTCGAAGTGCAGATGGGTGAGAAGGACGTCGGTGATCGCGTCGGGGTCGACCCCGCTCGCACGCACCACGTCACGCAGGGGCTTCATGTCCGAGAACGCGTAGATCTCCCGGTTCTTGGGGCTGTGCCCGCCACCCGCGCCGACATCGACCAGCACGGTGTGTCCGCGCCCCTGCACCAGCAACAGCCGCATCACCATGGGCACCCGGTTGAACTCGTCGGGGGGCAGCGCCTTCGCCCACATGATCCGCGGCACCACCCCGAACATGGCACCCCCGTCGAGACCAAAACTCCCCGCGAGGCAACTCCGGACCGTCCACTCTCCCAGTTGCATGCCCGCACTATACCACACGCGTTGCGGGCGGCCAACCGGCGCGCTACTCGGGCTCGATCACGACCGCGGTGCCATAGACGAGCAGCTCGGATGCACCCTCGGAGATGTCGGTCGACGAGAAGCGCAGTCCGACGATGGCGTTGGCGCCCATGCGCGCCGCCTCCTCGCGCATGCGATCCAGGCACTGCTCGCGCGCCTCGGCGAGCAGCTTGGTGTACTCGCGAACCTCACCGCCGGTGATGTTCTTCATCCAGGCGGTCAGGTCGCGCCCGATGTTGCGCGCGCGCACGGTACTTCCCTGCACAAGACCGAGCACACGCGTGACGCGGGCGCCGGCAACCGTGTCGGTGGTGGCGAGGATCAACGTTCGACCTCCCGGTATGGATCGTTGCGGCGTTCGTGGTAGCGCTCGCGCACCACGGAAATGAATATGATGGCGAGTCCCACCAGAATGATGGTGACGCTGATGCCCTCGTAGGTCAGCAGGGCGGGTGAGGTGAGGGCACGGTAGATCCCGTACACCGTCACCGCCAGCAGCCCCCCGATCAGCAGCACGAATCCAATGCTCCGTTCGCTGCGCCGGTAGATACTCTCCCAGTAACCCTTCCAGAACTCGTCGTCGGGCGCGCGCAGCTTCAACTCCTCGCTGAACCGCACCACGCGGCCGAGGGACTTCATTTCGCGGTGGCACACGTCGCACCCGCGCAGGTGCGCCTCGTACGCCGCCGCCTCATCGGCTGACATCTCGCCGTCGAGCAGGCGCATGCCGTCGGTCTGATATCGGTTGCAGCTCATGTCAGTTCACCCCCTGCCGCCTCGTCGGCGCCGGTCTGTTCCAGCTCCTCGATGAGCGCGCGTAGCGCCTGGCGGGCATAGAACAGCCGGGACATCACGGTCCCGATGGGCACGTCCAGCACCTCGGCGATCTCCTTGTAGGAGAGGTCCTTGAAGTTCTTGAGCACGATGATCTCCCGGTGATCCTCGGAGAGACGGGCGATGGCGGCGCGCACGATCCGCCTGCGCTCCTCGCTCTCCAGGTTGTCGAGCGGGGTGGGACGCGGGCACGCGATCTCGCGGTGAAAGTCATCCGCGTCGATGGAGAGGTTGCGCCGGCCCCGCTGCACGAAGTTGAGACAGTGGTTGCGCAGGATGCGATACAGCCACGGGTAGAAGGGGCGCCCGGCCTCGAAGCGGCCGCGCGCGTGGTAGGCCTTGATGAACGCCTCCTGCGACAGGTCGCGGGCGTCCTCCGCGTTGCCCACGAAACCGTACGCCACCAGGAAGGCGTCGGTCATGTAACGGCGTACCAGCGTCTCGTAGGAGCGCTTGTCACCACGCTTCCAGCCGGCAATGATTTCGTTTTCGTTGTCTTCGGTCACGATGGGTTCCGCCAGGACCGGGCCCGCGACCGCCAGCTGCAATCGGGTTGCCATAATAGCCTCCCTACCCGCGGCCGGGGCGCCTATTCACACGAACGGAGCACCCATTGTATCGTCTCCGCCAACCCGTTGCAAAAAAAAGAATTGCCAATTGAGCTTTGCCAGCCGACGCGGGCCTGGGGTAGGGTGATGGCGCCGCGACGCCGGCGTCTCACCCGCAACCGAGGACCCACGATTCATGACCGATTTCCGCTCGTTTCTCGCCGTCCACCTCGAGCAGATCGAGGCCCTCTCCCGGGAGGTCAACCTGGCGTACTGGAACGCCACCACCTCCGGCAGCCCGGACGCGTTCGCGCGCTACTCCGAGCTCGAGGTTCGTCTGCAGACGGTGTACACCAGCCAGGACGACTTTGCGCGCGTCCGCCACTGGCGTGAAACCGGCGACGGGATGGATGCGTTGGAGCGCCGCCAGCTCGACCTTCTCCACCACGCCTACCTGCGCAACCAGATCGACCCGGCGAAGATCGAGGCCATGACGCGCCTCTCCAGCAAGATCGTGCAGGCGTTCGGGACCTTTCGCGCGAGCGCGGATGGCCGCGAGCTGACCGGCAACGAGGTGCGTAACGTGCTGAAGCAGAGCGATGACGCCGCCTACCGCAAACGCGTGTGGGAGGCGGACAAGGCGGTGGGGAGCGAAGTCAGGGACGACCTTCTCGAACTGGTGCGGCTTCGCAACGAGGTGGCGCGATCGGTGGGCTTCTCCGACTACTACGTCATGTCGCTCGAGCTGGCGGAGCAGCACGCGCCGGATCTCGAGCAGCTGTTCCGCCGCCTGGACGAGCTGACCCGGGAACCGTTCGCGCGCGAGAAAGCGGAGGTTGACGCGTTCCTGTCGGCGCGTTTCGGAGTTCCCGCCAGGGACCTGCGGCCCTGGCACTACGACGATCCCTACTTCCAGGAGGCGCCGCGCATCTTCGAGGTCGATTTCGACCGCTTCTACCGGGACGCCGACGTGGTGGACCTCTCGCGCCGTTTCTTCGACGGGATCGGCCTGGACGTGAACCAGATCATCGCCAACAGCGATCTGTACGAACGTCCCGGCAAGGAGCAGCACGCCTACTGTATCGACATCGACCGGCGCGGTGACGTGCGAGTGCTCGCCAATGTCCACAACGACGAGAACTGGGCCGGCACCATGCTGCACGAACTGGGTCACGCGGTATACGACAGTTACATCGACCCGTCGCTGCCCTTCCTGCTGCGTGAGCACGCACACGTGTTCGCCACCGAGGCCATTGCGATGCTCTTCGGCCGTCTCTCCAAGGATGCGGGCTGGATCGACCGCATGGTGGGTGTGCCGGCGGGCGAACGCGAGGAACTGGCACGCGCGTCGCAGATGAGTTCGCGTCTCGCACAGATCGTGTTTGCGCGCTGGTGCCAGGTGATGGTGGCGTTCGAGCGCGCGCTGTACGCGGATCCGGAGCGCGATCTCAACCGGCTGTGGTGGGACCTGGTGGAAGAGTTCCAGCTGGTGGCGCGCCCCGATGGCCGCGACGAGCCGGACTGGGCGGCCAAGATTCACGTGGTGTCGGCGCCGGTGTACTACCACAACTACATGCTCGGCGAGCTGTTCGCCTCGCAGCTGGACTACGCGATCCGCAACGGGATCTTCGGCGGTGAAGACGCGGGGGGCTCGATTGTGGGTGACGAGCGCGTAGGAGCGTTCCTGCGCGAACGCGTGTTCTTCGCCGGCAAGCGCTACCCGTGGGATGAACTGGTGAGACGCGCGAGCGGAGAGGCGCTGGACCCACGCCACTTCGTTGCGCAGTTCGTGCGCTGACCCGATCCGTCAGCCGTCGTACTTCGCGATCAATTCCTCGGCCTTCTCGACCAGTTCGCGATTACCAACGAAGACCGGCGTGCGCTGGTGCAGGGACGTGGGCTTCACGTCGAGCACCGGACCGCGGCCCGTCGACCCGTATCCGCCCGCCTGTTCGATGAGGTAGGACATCGGCACCGCCTCGTACAGGAGACGCAGCTTCCCCTGCGGCTTCCTGGGATCCTTGGTATCCGCCGGGTAGTAGAACACACCGCCGCCCAGCAGAGTGCGGTGCACGTCGGCCACCATGGAACCGATGTAGCGCAGCCCCAGCGCGCGCGCATTCCCCTCCTCCCCCTGCAGCCAGCGCGTGTAGTGGCGCACCCCCTCGGTCCAGTACTTCTCGTTGCCCTGGTTCACGCTGTAGTAGCGCGGCTTCTCGGGAATGCGGATGTTGGGGTGCGAGAGCAGAAACTCGCCGATGGTGGGATCCAGGGTGAAACCGTTGACGCCGTGCCCGGTCGTATAGATGAGCATGGTGCTCGACCCGTACACCAGATACCCGCCCGCGACGATCTCGCTCCCGCTCTGCAGGACGTCCTCCGCGGTGCCGGGACCGGACGGGGTCCGGCGGCGGAAGATGGCGAAGATGGTTCCCACGGCCACGTTGAAGTCGATGTTGGTGGAGCCGTCGAGCGGATCGAACACCAGCACATAGTCGCCCTTGGGGTACGGCTCCGGGATGGGGATGATCTCCTTCTCCTCTTCGGACGCCATGCAGCACAGGCGGCCGGTGTGGTCCGTCAGCTGATAGATGGTGCGCTGCGCATAGACGTCGAGCTTCTGCACCTCTTCACCCTGCACGTTCTCGTGTCCGGCGGAACCCAGGATGTCGGCCAGCCCCGCTCGCTGCGTTCGGCTCGCGATGAGCTTGCCGGCGAGGGCGAGGTCGTACAGGAGATTGGTAAGCGAACCCGAGGAATCGGGGAATCGCTCCTGCTCCATGAGGATGTGCCGTTCGATGGTGATGACGCCGGATGCGGGCGGGTTCGGCTGCGACAATGGGGGCCTCCGAAGGGTGCTACCAGTACCAGTTGAGTTGGAGATTGATGCCGTAAACGTAGGCGCGGTCGAAGGTATCGTCGCTCACCGCGAGATACAGCACGTCGAAATCGGCGCCCAGCGCGAAGCGCGTGGTGAGCCGGACCTCGTAGCCCACTGCGAGCAGAACCGCGAGGCCGGGATCCGGAGAGTAGCTCGCCGCCTCCGAAAACGAGGTGGCGTCGGCGTCGACCGACGCGTCCGCGACGCCGAGCCCCAGACGGAGCATGAAGCCCTGGTTGCCAGGAAAGTACGTTACCGCGGCCACCATGCCGGACAGCGTGACACGCCAGGGAATGCTGCCGTCGAGCGTCTTGTATTCGTAGTCCTTGGCCCAGCGCATGTACTCCGCGCCGAGCAGGAGGTTCTGGCGCAACGCCCAGCCCAGGCGCAGGTTCAGCGTCCCCGACGACTCCGTCTGCTGTTGCCCGGCGAGCTCCACCTTGCCCCAGTCCGCCCCGTAACCGGCACCCGCGTAGATGCCGTTGCGCACGTGCGGTTCCGCGCGGCCCGGCATCGGCATTGCCGCCAGCGCCAGCACGAGCAGCAGACCATGAACGCTCTTGCGTGCCGTCATGAGAAACTAGAAGCGAACCATGACACCGACGATCAGCGACTGGATGATCTGGTTGCCCTTCGGCTCATCGCGGGATCCGTTGACCGGCTGCAGCAGGTCGCCCGGCGCGAAGTCGCCGTTGAGATTGGCGGTGTAGGTGTACTTGGCATAGGCGGTCCAGTAGTCGCTCATGGCGTACTGGATGCCGACGGTGCCGGAAACGGACATACCGCTCACGCTCTCCATGCTTTTGTCGACGACGCCCTCGATGATCACGTCGTCGGCCGAGGTGCTGAAGTAGCCCACCTGCGCCTCGAGGTAGGGATTGGTGCGTGCGCGCGGCACCGCGATGAAGCGCGCGGAGCCGTAGTAGATGCTGGTGGAGATCGCGCCCCCCTCGACCTCCTGGATTCCCTGGTAGCCCAGCAGGCCCTTGGCCTGCAGGTGGTTGAGCCCGAAACTCATGGTGTTGAACCCGGCGTTCACTTCTAGCCACGGAAAGATGGACGCGCCCGCCCCGAGGCCGAACGAGAAGGCGGAATCCCACAGTTCGTCCCAGATGGAAGGAGAGGTCGGCAGGGCGCCGCCACCCTCGACAAAGATCTGAAACCGGTGCGGAAGCCTCAGGTACTGGGGCTCGGTGGTCTGCGCCTGTACGACGCCGGCCGGCACGGCGGCCAGCAACAGGAGCGTGACAAGAAAAGCTCGTTTCATTCTGTGAATCTCCTCTGTCGTCGTCGGCGCGACGGCACCCGCCCGGCGGGCGTTCGCGCCATGCTGACAGCAATTGCGATACGATTCGGGAAGGCCGGGTGAAGCGGCCCCGGTGACCTGGCCTGGGCGTAAATGGCGCCGTTTCAGGGGCGTCATCATAGCGCAAGCGTCGGGCGCGTTGAAGCCCCAAAATCCGCCGGCGCGGCTCAGCCCTTGATGACGCCCAGGGGACGGATGCGCACCGTCTTGCGGATGATCCCCGCCGCGTCCAGCGTGTTCACCACCTCGGAGACGTCCTTGTAGGCCTCCGGCATCTCTTCGGCGAGGGTCCTGCGGTCCCGCGCCATCACCACCACGCCTTGCCGCTTGAGTTCGTCCACGATGGAGCGGCCGGCACCCCGCCGCACGGCCGAGCGGCGGGACATGCGCCGGCCTGCCCCGTGGCAACTGGAATAAAACGGGTGCTCGCCCGGCGGTGCCGCACCCACGCAGACGTACGACGCGGTGCCCATGTCCCCGGGCACCAGCACCGGCTGGCCGACCGGGCGGTAGGCGGCGGGGACACGGTCGTCGCCGGGCGGGAGCGCACGCGTGGCTCCCTTGCGGTGGACGCACACCGCGCGCGGCCCGGCACCCACCGTGTGGGTTTCGATCTTCGCGATGTTGTGCGAGATGTCGTAGACGAGGCGGAAGCCCAGCCGATCGGGTGTGGTTTCAAAGACGCCGGCCACGGCGCGCTCCGCGAGGACCATGAGCACCTGGCGATTGGCCCACGCGAAGTTCGCCGCCGCGCGCATCGCGGCCAGATAACGGCGCCCCAGCTCCGAGTCGAGCGGTGCCGCGGCCAGCTGGCGATCGGGAAGCTCGAAGGAGAAGCGGGTGCGGTTCATTTCCTGCAGGAAGTCGGTGCACACCTGGTGGCCGAGGCCGCGTGATCCGCAGTGAATGAGGATGGTGACACCCCCCGCCTCGAGACCGAGCGCGGCGGCCGCCGCATCGTCGAAGACCTCTTCCACCCAGCCAAGTTCGACGAAGTGGTTGCCCGATCCCACGGAGCCGACCTGCCGACGGCCGCGTTCAATGGCCTGCGCGGACACCTGCGACGGATCCGCGCCCTCCATGGCGCCCGCCTCCTCGCAGTACTCGAGATCGCGCGCGCAGCCGAAACCCCGTTCCACCGCGTAGCCGGCGCCATCCTGCAGAACGCTCGCCGTCTCCGCCGTGCTCAGCGCGCCCATGCCGGAGACGTGCGGCGCTGGCCCGCACGGGAGCGCGTGGAAGAGTGCACGCACGATTGCGTCCATGCGCGGCAGCACTTCTTCGCGGGTCAGCTGCGAGCCCACCAGCCGCACCCCGCAGTTGATGTCGTAACCAACCCCGCCGGGCGATATCACGCCCTCTTCGTCCAGCAGCGTGGCGGCCACACCGCCGATGGGAAAACCGTAGCCCAGGTGCATATCCGGCATCGCCCAGGAGTAGCCGACAACGCCTGGCAGGTGCGCCACGTTGGCCACCTGCTCCACGGCCGCATCCTCACGGATGTCGGCCATGAGCCGTTCGCTGGCGAGAATGCGCCCCGGCACCCGCATGCCCCCGGTTTGCGGGATCTCCCACAGGTAGGGGCCCCGGCGCCGGATGCGGGCGTTACTCACCCCCCACCTCGAAGCGAATCTGTGCCGGTTCCGTGCCGGGAAAACGGTCGCTCGCCCTGCCCTCGCGCACCGCGGCCTCCACACGGCCCCAGCTGTTCACGATCGTAAGCAGCTCTCCGGGCGCACCATCCGCGTAGGTGCGTCGCAGCGGCCCCGCGTCAACACCCCCCACCGACACGAGGCATGCGCCGGCGCCCAGCGTGCGCTCCACCACGGCGCCCGGGATGTCGGTGAGTATGTTCCCGAACCGGTCGATCATGCGTCCCGTCCCCGTCACCCGCCCGGGCCCGGTTGACACGCTGGGCACGTCGCGCAGGACGACCACGTCGCCGGCGGGCCCGCCGAAGTCACCCGGCGCCGCCCCGCGCGCAATCCCGGCCGCAACCGGGACGAAGAGATCGCGCCCGTGGAAGGTGGCACCGCGCGCGTGAGGCCCCGCCACCCGCTGCGCCGCATCGCCGGAGATTTCGTGAATGCGGGTGGCGGGCAGGGCGGCGAGCACGTCGCTCAACAGGCCGTTGTCGGGCAGCACCGCAACCCGCTGGTCGAGTTCCGCGACCAGCGCGCGCCGCGCGCTGCCCACACCGGGATCCACCACCGCCACGACCACCGCGTCGCGCGGCAGATAGTCGAGCGCCAGTGCGAGAACGAAACTCGCCTGGCGGATGTCGTGGGCGTGCATCTGGTGGGAGAGATCGATCAGGGGGGAGGCTGGAGAGGCGGACGCGGCCACGGCGCGCAGGATCCCGGCGTAGAAACCGTCCTCACCGAAGTCGGTGATGAACACGATCGGACGCGCCCGCGCCACGGCCTACTCTCCCAGCAGCTTGCGCGCAATGCGCGGTCCCAGACCTCCGGCGCGCTGCCAGACGTCCTTGAGGTCGGCGATGAGCCGCTTGGTGGCGTCGTATCCGATCTCGATCATTTCCGCCGAGTGATCGAAATCGAACGAGCTGTACGCATCCACGTTGGGATGAACGACGAAGTCGGCCTTCTGCTCCGATATCGGGAAGTTCTTGCGCGCCATCAGTCCGGTCACCTGCACCACCAGCTGCAGGATGTTGCGCGGGCGCCGGTAGGTGGGGTCGACCGGGGCGAGGTGCGAGGCGATGACGAACTCGGCCCCCAGTTCCTGGGCGGTTTCCACGGGGAGGTATTCGGACAGCCCGCCGTCCACGTAGTACTCCCCTTCGATCTCAACCGGCAGGTAGATCTGCGGGATGCTGCAACTCGCCCGTACCGCGCGCGCCACCGAACCGTGCCGGAAGATCTTGCGATCGCCGGTGACGAGATTGGTGGCGACCACACCGCTGGGAATGGCCAGATCCTCGAAGTAGAGGTGGCCGATGGTTTCGGTGACGAATTCCTCGATGCGCTCGCTGGATATGAAGCCCATGCGGGTCAGCCGGATGCTCACCAGTTTGCGCCAGCTCATGTTGGTGGCAACCGTCTCCATGGTGGAGATGGGCATCCCGGAGGCGAACATCGTCCCGACGATGCTCCCGCCGCTGGTTCCGGCCACGAACGACACCGGGATATCCGCCTCCACCAGCGCCTTGATCACCCCCACGTGGGTGACCGACTTGGCCGTCCCCCCGCTCAGGGCGAGCCCCACGGATGGCAGCTTCACCATCCCGGCCCCCCGGCGGCCGCCCCGGCCCGTCCAAAAAACCTGCAACCGGCCGGAGGTTGGGGGCGTCCAAGTACCAGAACCCGGAGATCGCCGGGAACCCTGAGGGGGCCCCGGGCGTATTCACCAGACAAGGAGGTGCGCAATGAAGACGCAGAAACGGGTCGTGGCACTGGGGATGGCCCTTGCGGTTGTGATTGCATTCCATTCATTTGCATATGCTTGCGACCACGCCGTGAAGACCGAGACGACGAAGATCGAAACCTACGTCCCGAGCCTGACGGTGGACGTTGCGATGCCCCTCGAGGCCGTACGGGTCGGACACGTGTCCTTCGTGTGCACCCAGGCCATCGCCTGTGACGCGGCGAAGCCGACGACCGCGCAGACGGTGAAGCGCACCGCCCGGGTTGCCCTGACGCTTGGCCGCGCCCTCGTCACCACCGTCGGAGCCGTGGTGGATTCGCTGGTCGGGGCCGCCGTCGAAGCGACCGCCGGCCTGGTATAGGTCACCGGGGATCTCGCCCTTCCCGTCCGACGCTGTCGGAGAGAAAGCGTCGATAGGGATCGGTCACCTTGATCACGGGAAGCCCCACCACCTCCGGCACCGCGTACGGGTGAACCTCGGTGACCCGCCTGGCCAGTTCCGGAAAGAGATCCCGCGCCGTCTTCGCGATCATCATCGCCTCTGCTTCTTCCACCACACCATCGTCCCACCGATACACGCTGCGACACTCGGGCAGCACGTTCACGCACGCCGCCAGCCGCTCTTCGATCAGAACGCGCGCAATGCGCCGCGCGTCCGCAACGGTCGGAGCGGTGATCAGCACAACGAGGAAGTCGGCATGGCTCATGTGACGATTGATCGGCAATCACGACGACCGAACTAGTGAATCCCCATCCGGCCCATCAGGCCGTGGACCCCGAAGTATAACAGCACCCCCACGAGGGCCGTCACGGAATAACCTCGCTCCGGGTGCTGATTGAACTCCGGCATGAGATCGGTGGCCGCAACGTAAAGCGCTATTCCACAAGAAATTGCAAGCCCGATCCCCTTGAAACCGCTCCCCACGGCCGACATGGTGGCCGCGCCCGCCAGGGTGGCCACCGCCAGCAGCCCCGCCGCATTGCGCGCGGCCAGTCGCCCCCGTCCCGAGGCGACCATCAGCGACGAGATGGTTACCCCCTCGGGGAGCTTGTGCAGCACCACGGCAAGTGCGACCAGAACACCGAGCGACGGCGTGACCATGAATCCGGAGGCGATGGCGACGCCGTCGAAGAACGAATGCAGCCCAAGACCGACGAGCGCGGTGATGCCCACGCTGGGCGCGACCACGTGCTCCTTGTGCGTCTCCTCGCCGAAGTGAAAGTGGGAGGTGAAGGTGTGTTCGAACAGATGCGCGAGCGCGTAGCCCACGAAGATCCACATCGGCGCATTCGAAACCAGCTCGATGCTGGCGGGCATGAGACTCACCAGCGCGGCGGCCAGGATGTAGCCCGCACCGAACGCGATCATATGGCTGAGGCGTTGCCGGGACAGCGTTCCGGGCAGGGTTGCGATAACGCCGCCCAGCACCGTCGCCAGCGCGGCAATCAGGGCGAAACAGGCGGTCCACAGCGTTGCGCTCACAGGCGTACCCCCGCCAGGAATTCCTCCGCCGCCGGAACCACGTGCAGCGTGCGCGATACGGCCCCGCGGCATACCTCCACCGGCACCGTCTCGCGTGCGGGCGCACTCCCGTAGCGCGCGACGATCGCCGCCGCCGTCACCACGTCGTGATCGGCCGGTGCGCCGTGCGTAATCCCGGTCGGGCCGGTGGCCTCCGCCAGGCGCGCACGCCACGTGTCGCCCGCGTGCCTCTCGAGATAGCGGTTCTCCACTTCGTTGCGCCCCACGATCACCTTGACCCGGGGTGACAGGCGAAAGTGCCTTCCCACACCGAGCAGATGGATATCGTCCATGGTGATGTTTTCCGCCCCGCGATTGCGCACCAGGTCGCGCAGACGTGCGGAGTAGCCCGCGTCCGCGAGGAAACAACAGCCTCCCCCGGGGGAGAGGAACCCTTCGAGCCCGTACTTGCGCGCCAGTGCGATCTGCGCGCGCCGGCCGCGACCGCTAAAGCCGTACAATCGCGCGCGGTCCACCCTGCCGTCCGCTTCGACCTCGGTGGGCGGCAGCAGGTGCGCCGACAACGGCCGCAGCAGCCGGCCCGCCAGCCTGGACTCGCGCTCGATCAAATCGATGGCCGCGCGCCGCTGTGAGAGCGGCCGTTGCCCAAGTACTTCGCCGGTGAACACGAAGTCCGCCCCCACCGATTCCATGTACGTCTTCGCGCGCCGCAGCATGAACAGCCGACAGTCGATGCACGGGTTCATGTGGGCGCCGTAGCCGTGCCGCGGCGCGAGCACCATGGGCAGGTAGTCCCGGGCCACGTCGACCAGTTCCACCCGGATGTCGTTCGCGGATGCCACGCGCAGGCCGGGGTTGGCGGTGGGGCGGTCGCGCCGGCCAACGCGGCTGCGATGCCCGGTGACACAGAAGCCGGTGACGAAATGCAGGCAGGTGACCTTGGCGCCGGCGTCGTGCACGGCCTTGGCGGCCAGCGCCGAATCCAGTCCTCCCGAGAGCAGTCCGATCCCGTGCGCCCGTCTGGTCATGGTAGCCATCGAATCGTGTAATTATATAAATAAAAGCAAGATACAACGACCGACGGGGTCAGAATACCCCACCCGGCGTGGCGGTGCAATGTGAAATCGGGTGCGCCCGGCTAGCGGGTGGCCGAGCGGATCTGGCTCAGGGCGTCACCGAGGAAGTCCGCCAGAATGTTGCAGCAGACCACGGTGAGAAAGATCATGAGCCCGGGAAACACGGCGATCCACGGGCAGTCGGACAGGTAGCTCTGGGCGTTCTGGAGCATGGCACCCCAGCTGGGCGTGGGCGGCTGCACACCGAAGCCCAGAAACGAGATCCCGCTCTCGATGATGATGGCCTGCGCCAGTCCCAGCGTGACCGCCACCAGCACCGGCGCCGTGGTGTGCGGGAGCAGGTGCCGGAGCAGGATGCGGCGGTCGGGCAGCCCCAGGCTGCGCGCCGCGTCGACGAACTCGTGTTCGCGCGTGGTGATCACCACCGCGCGCACCAGACGCGCCACCTCCATCCATTGCGTGAAGCCGATCATCAGACAGACCACCACGATGGAGGACCTGGGCGAGGCGATGCTCGCCACGAAGAGGATGACGAAGAACACGGGCACGGCGAGCATCAGATCCACCAGCCGCATCAGCACGTTGTCCACCCAGCCGGCGTAGTAGCCGGACACGCCCCCCACCGCTACCCCGATCACCAACGCCACCAGCATGGCCAGCAGTCCCACCGCGAGGGTGATCCGCCCCCCGTGCATCACGCGCACGAAGATGTCGCGCCCCAGGTCGTCCGTGCCGAAGGGATGGTCAAGCGACGGCGTGAGGTACTGGGCCGTCAGGTCGATCTTGTCCTTGTCGTAGGGGCTCATCAGCGGCGCGAACACTGCGCCGAGGATGATGAGACTCATCACGATGAACGCGGCATACGCGAGCGGACTCCTCTTGAGCGCCAGCGAGAAGCTGTTGCGATCGCCGCGCGCGCCACTCGACGGAACCGGGCGGAACGGGTCGCGCAGCGGGTGTACCGTCTGCACCGAGACCGTCCGCGGCCGGCGCTCCTTAGCGGGCGAATCTAATGCGGGGGTCAAGAACGCCATAGATGGTATCCGCGATCAGGTTGAGCAGTGCAATCAGCGCCGACGCGATGAAGATGATCCCCATCAGGCGCGTGTAGTCCTGCCGCAGCAGGCCGTCGTAGAACAGCCGCCCCATGCCCGGCCATGCGAAGATGGTCTCGGTGATAATCGACCCGGTGAACAGCGCGGGCAGGTTGAGCGCGATCACGGTGAGTACCGGAATCGCCGCGTTGCGCACGGCGTGCCGGAAGACCACGCTGCTCGCGGACGCTCCCTTGGCCCGCGCCACGTTGATGTAGTTGCGCGACAACACATCGGAGAGGCTCGCGCGCATGTAGCGGCTCCAGCTGGCGATGAACAGCAGTGACAACACCAGTGCCGGCATGATGAGGTGCCGGAGGTGGTCGACCACCGAGAACGGTACACCCAGCGAGATCATCCCCGTCGACGGCAGCAGGCGCCACTTCACCGTGAACAGCATCATCGACATCAGGCCCAGCCAGAATACCGGGATCGAGATGCCGAGCAGGGTGACCAACATGATCACTGAATCGAACTTGGTGTAGCGCTTGAGCGCGGCCACCACGCCGCCGGAGAGTCCGAACAGGAAGGCCAGCACGAAGGCGGCCCCCATCAGCTCCACCGTGGCGGGCAAACGCTGCCAGATCATGCGCAGCACCGGTTCGCCGGTAACGTGCGAGTGGCCGAAGTCGCCGTGGAGCACCACGCGCTTGAGCCACATGCCGTATTGCACCAGCACCGGCCGGTCGAAGCCGAAGTTGGCCCGGATGCGCGCCACGTCGTCGGGCCCGACCATGGGGTTTTCCACCATCATGCCGGCCGGCCCCCCGGGCACGGCCTGCATCAGTGCAAAACAGATGAGGGACACGAGCAGGACGAGCGGGATCACCGCCAGCGAACGCCGAATGAAGAAACGGAACATTCCCATAACGTAATTATTTGCAATGGTTTAAAGCTCTGCCCCATCCCCCTGCCGCAGTCCCCCACTCCGGGACAGCGATTTCTGTACCAATCGGGGCCCCGGGGCGGGAAAAGCGGAAACCGGAGGGACTCGCCGGGCACACCCGGGTCGAAGCGGGAACGCGGTCAGCGCGCCGATACCTGGGACGCGGGATCGGCCAGGTACCAATCGGCGGCGTTCCAGGTGTCCGCGGACTGGGTGGCGTTGGGGCGGAAGTTGCGCAGGCGCTCGGTAACCGGGTCGATGGCGGTGTACCAGAACAGCGGAATCACCGGCACCTCATCGACGAGGATCTCCTGCACGCGGCGATACAGCTCTTCGCGGCGCGCCCCGTCGGTTTCGGTCCCCGCCCGGTCGAGCATCGCGGTGAGCTCCTCGTGCACGAAGCGGGGGTGATTCTGGCCGTTGGGCGGGATGCTCCCCGCGGCGTAGAGCGCCTCGCGACGCGACGGGCCGGGTGACGAGAGCCAGGCGTACATCGCGATGTCGAAGGTGCCGCGCTTGAGCACGCCGCCGTCTTCGTAGGTTCCGTAGAGAACGGTGGGCCCGTAGTTCTCGATGGCGAGGTCGATTCCCACCGCGCGATACTGGTCGCGCAGCACCAGTTCGGTGCGCTCGCGGTTGGGCTGGCCGGAACTGGCCGATATGGTCAGGCGCAACTCCTTGCCGTCGCGCTCGAGGATGCCGTTTCCGTCGTCGTCCCGCCATCCCGCTTCGCGCAGCAGCCGCCGTGCCTGCGCCGGGTCGTACCCGGCACGCTGTGCGGCCTCGTGTGAGTAGTAGCGCGATTGCTCGAACTCATCCAGCGCGGCCACCCGCACCAGCCCGTTGTAGATGCGCTCCGCGATCTCCGCCTTGTTGGTGGCGTACATCAACGCGCGCCGCACGCGCACATCGCGCAGCACCTCGTGCTCGGTATTGAGATCCAGGTGCTCGTACATGAGCATGGGTGTGCGGTAGACACGTATGCCGTCGATGGCGTCGAGCTGGGAGATGTAGCTGATGTTGGCGTTGTCAAACATGTCGATCTCACCGGTCTTGAGCTGCACCAGCAGCGCGTTCTCGGTGGGTACGAACTTGAAGATGATGGCGTCCAGGTGCGGTCCCTCGCCGTAGTAGTCCCGGTTGGCCACCAGCACCAGATGCGACCCCGGCGCCCAGCTCTCGAAACGGAACGGCCCCGAGCCCACCGGGGCGCGGTGGTAGGCGGCGGACTGGAAGCGTGCACCCCGGCTGGTGCGCAACAGGTGCTCCGGAAGCACCGACTCGTCGTAGAAGGTCTCGCTTGCGAAGTCGGGGTACGGGCGCTTGAGCCGAAACACCACCGTGTGGTCGTCGGGCGTTGCCAGCGACGCGACCACGTCCCAGCCCTCGCGCGACTCCACGTTGACATCCGGATCCATGATGATTTCGAGGGTGAACCTGACGTCGCGGCTGGTGACCGGCATCCCGTCGTGCCAGCGGGCGTCCTTGCGCAGGTGGTAGGTGTACTCCAGGTGGTCCGCGGAAACACCGCCGTTCTCCACGGTGGGAATCTCCTCGATCAGGTCCGGCACCAGCTCGTAGCGGTCGTTGTACTTGACGAACTTCGAGAAGATGAGGTTGCAGACCATGTTGTTGGTCGCCATGGAGTTGAGTATCTCGCTGAGGATCTCCGGCTCCTGCTGGACCCCGATGACCACGCGGCCGCCGGCCTTCGGGCCGGAGGTGGTGTCCGCGGCGGCGCCCGGGGAGGCATTGCGGGACGCACCCGGGTCGGGGGCGGAACACGCAAGCGCGAGGCCGCAGAAGAGCGCAACGATCCCTGGACGGTGCATACCTGGCGGTTTGCTGCAAGAAGCACGCCGCAGGGGCTGGCGCCGGCACCCGGCATAAAGAAAAAAGGCCGGCCCGAAGGCCGGCCTCACAAACGCTCGTATGTGGCCCGGTCAGTTCCGGATGGCCGCGTCGATCTTGCCAGTCAGCGCCTGCTTGGGCTGGGCTCCGATGATCCGGGCGACTTCCTCGCCGTTCTTGAAGATCATGAGGGTGGGAATGCTCATGATCCCGTAGCGCGACGCCACACCCTGGTTGTCATCGGTGTTGACCTTGCCGACCTTGAGCCTGCCGTCGTACTCGCTGGAGATCTCGGCGACGATGGGCGCAACCATGCGGCACGGGGCGCACCACGGCGCCCAGAAGTCGACCAGCACGGGCTTGTCAGACTTCAGCACCTCGGCTTCAAAGTTGGCATCGGTGAATTCGAATTCCTTGGACATCCGCTCCTCCTGAAGATCAGTCTCTTGGATGATAGGTTCGATAATTGGTCCGGCGAGGTGTTCTCCCGCTCCAAAACGATTCTGGTCCGGCCAGTATCCCCGGTATCCCGGATCGTGTAAAGGGCTTTTGAACCCGCGTACGGCCCGTGAGACGGCCCCGGGGGCTCGACCTTACACCTGCTTCTGAGACGCCCGGCGCCGCAGCGCTTGCCGCGGTGGCGCACCTGCGTGTATCTTGTGATGGCGGCTGCGAGCCCGATCACATGAGTCCCTACTCCTACCGACCATCGCCACCCTTTTCCGGACCCGGGTTCCTGGGCACCGCGGTAGGCCGCATCATCGTTGCCAACCTGGCGGTGTTCTTCCTCCAGAACCTGATTCCCCCGCTGACCGCGTACCTCGCCCTCACCCCCAAGCTGGTGGTACAACGGGGCTTCGTCTGGCAGATCGTCACCTACATGTTCCTGCACGGCGGGTTCTGGCACCTGTTCTTCAACATGCTGGTGCTGTGGTTCTTCGGCAACATGGTGGAGTCGGTGTGGGGCGCGCGGCGCTTCCTGCGCTACTACATCTGGTGCGGAATCGGCGGCGGGCTGCTGCACATGGCGCTCGAGTACAATGCGAGCGTGGTGGGTGCGAGCGGCGCCATCTTCGGTGTGTATCTGGCCACGGCCATGCTCTTTCCCGACGCCCAGGTCATGCTCTACTTCCTGATCCCGGTCAAGGTGAAGTACTTCGTGATGGGTCTGGCGGTTCTGCAGCTGGCGCAGGGAATCTCGGGGCCGTCGGGGGTCGCCTACTTCGCGCACATGGGCGGCATGCTGGCCGGCCTGTTGTTCTTCCGGCACGACATTGCGCGGCGGCTCAAGTTCGCCAGCGGACCGCAGCGCAAGTGGAAGGAATACGTGGCAGAGGAACGGCGCCGCGACGAGGCGCGCCCGGAGGACAACATCGACTCAATACTGGACAAGATTTCGGCGAAGGGCTACGACAACCTCACGCCCACCGAAAAGCGCATTCTGGAAAACTACAGCCGCCAGCGGCCGGACGACTCCAGCAACTAGTTGCCGTTTTTGCTGGCGGCGCCGAGCGCCTCTTTCTCCTCATCGCCCAGGGGACGGGCGGGTTCACCGGAGCGGATTTCGACCGCGTAGCCACGCGCAAAGTTGGTTCCCACCAGATTCGAAATCAGGATGCCGTTCTTGTTTTCGTCGAGCAGGCACAGCGAGTAGCTCTGCTGTCCCGCGACCCCGTCGAACGCGTTGTAGCGCACGATGCCCAGGCGCTTGAAGTGGCTGCGCGCCTCGATGTTGGCCGCTTCCATGGCCGCCTTGAGTACGGCGACGTCCTGCTGGTTGGACTCCACCGCGCGCAGCAGGGTCGGCAGCGTGTCCACGCTGGACGCGTCGCCCTGCGAAACCCACGAGAAACGGCGCGACATCTTTTGCACCCCGGCGAAGGCAATGCCCCCGATAACGAGAGCGGCCAGCGCGATTGCGCCGGTGGTGTATACCAGAACGTTCGTATCCATGCCCTGCGAGACCCCCTGCGGCAAGTTGATGGGCGAATCAGCGGCGAAGCCTAATACGGGGCTCGCGGACCTGTAAACATGAATGTGGGGTCGGCAGTGGCGGCCTGGAACCGCGCCGCTAGCTTCGCACCTCCACGGTGAAGGTCACCCGGGCGGAGCCCTTTGCGGCCACCGGCACGGCGAAGCGCACCCGGGTGGCGGTCTCTTTCTCGTACTCGTGCGATGCCTGGGTGATGGACCAGTCCCCGTTCAGGTTCTCCACCAAGGCCACGGTGATGGCCTCGTCCTTGTGGTTGCGCACGTCGATCTGGTACGAGGACCGGTACAGGTGGCCGCTGGACAGGACCTCGAAGCTGGTCTGCTTGCGCTCGGCAACCACGTCGAAGGCATCACCCATCTTGACACGGACGGTCTCGTTCTCGGGGGTGTGGTCGATGCGGTCCTCGCCGGTGAACTGCAGCGCGTCCTTCGAGTCCTTCTTGTACACGCGCACCACGCCCTTGGGCAGCGGCATGCCCATGCCATTCTTTTTCGTGTTGTCCAGCGCAAGATACACCCCCACCTTGGGCTTCTCGAGGATTTCGTTGCGCGCGTACCAGTACCCACCCTGCGGCTCGACCACGAACGACTTCTTCACCCCCACGTTCTCTGCCGACAACAGCGTGATCTGCTTGGTCTGATTGTCCTTGATGGTGGCCTTGCGCTCGAGGGTGTACAGGTGGTACTCGAAGAAACTCTCCTCGGCAAACTGGGCCATGCTGAGTTCCTCGGCCCGGCCACCGCGAACGTGCATGTCGGTGCCGGTCTTGAATTCCGGCCGCACGCGGTTCACGTCACCCGCCACCAGCTTGAGGCCGGCGTTCTCGTAGGTGGCACCGCTGTGGTTCTCGATAGTGACCCAGCCGGTCAGGTCGATGTTCTTGTCGTCGGACGACAGCACCAGCACGTAGTCTGCCTTCCAGCCGATACCACCGGTGAGATAACTCGCCTCCACGGTCTGTCGGGGGCGCTTGCTGTCCAGCAGCCACACCAGCGATGGTCTGGAAATGAGTCCCTCGGGCAGCGACGGCAGGATGATGCGGCCCGACGGGTTGATGGCGATACGCCCGTCCTCCATTTCGTAGACCCACCCCTCCTGGTTGCCGATGAGTTTTGCGCGCACCGTCTCGGTGGATCCATCCTCGCGCTCTTTGAACAACTCCACCGTCTGCCCCAGGTATTTCTCCATCAGGCGCGACGGCGATATCAGGTCGTACTCAAAGTTCTGCTCCAGCACGGAGAGCGCGGACGGCGCGTCGAGCGAAACGATGTGCACCGAGGTGGGGTCGATCTGCGCAGCGACGCCCTCGAACCACAGGTTCTGCGCACCGGTGGCGAGTGTCACCGCGCGCACGTCCTTCACCAGGCCCAGGTTGTCGTTGTAGATGGTGATACTGATGGACTTCTGGTCGGCAGTGGTGCTGCGGCTGTCGGCGGCAGTAGCACCGCCGCCGGTCGCAAGCGTCGCGACGAGGGTGGCAACGGCGGCGTAGTATGCGGACGTGTTCATTGGGCTTGCCTCCTGTGGAAACCCGGGGCGGAACGGAAAACGGGACGCCTGTCTCCAAGCGTCCCGTCAGTATATACCCGCTGCGGCGAAAACGATCCACCGCGCGATTTCGTGGTGTGGTGCCCAGGGCGGGACTCGAACCCGCACACACTTGCGTGTACTACCCCCTCAAGATAGCGTGTCTGCCAATTCCACCACCTGGGCGAGTCTTTCGGCGACGGTCTAGGGGGCGGGAGGCGCGTCAGCGGCCGTGGTGTCCGCCGCGCCGCCCAGAATCTCGTCGATGCTCTGGCCGCTGGGAATCACGTTCTGCTGCTGTTCCACCGCCTGCCGCACCACGCTGCGGGTGCCCCCCTGGCCGCGTCGCGCCGACATGAACGCGAGCAAGAGCGAGAGCACCATGAATCCAACGGCCAGGTACGTCGTGGCCTTGCTCAGGAAGGTGGCCGTCTCCTGGCCACCGAACATGGTCTGACCGCCCGCGCCACCGAAGGCACCGGCCAGTCCGCCTCCCTTGCTCGACTGAAGCAGCACCACGAGAATGAGCACGAGGCAGACCACCACGTGTACGGCGATGAGAATGTTATACAGCATTGAGTCTTTTTCCTTATGAACCCGGCGGGGCCCGGCCCGCACAAACAAAAATTGCGGTGGCAACCACCGCGAAAGGGCAGCGTATCAGAGCCCCGTCACCAAGTCAACCCGCGCGGGCCCGCCCGCGGGCGGGTTCAAGCACCCGCTGCCGCTGCCGCGATGGCGGCAAAGGAGCGCGCGTCCAGGCTCGCGCCGCCCACCAGCAGCCCGTCGATTTCCTCCCGCTCCAGGAGTTCGGCCGCGTTCTCCGGCTTCGCACTCCCGCCGTACTGGATACGCGCGGCGGCGGCGGTTTGGGGCCCGAAGCGGCCGCCCAGCCAGGCACGAATGGCGCGGTGCATCGCCTCCGCGTCGTCCGGGGTGGCGGTGCGGCCGGTCCCGATGGCCCACACCGGCTCGTAGGCAACGACCGTACGCCCGGCATCCGCCACCGAACGGCCCTCGAAGGCGGCCACCAGCTGGCGCTCCACCACTTCGCGCTCGCGCCCGGCCTCGCGTTCCGGGAGGGTCTCGCCCACGCACAGAACCGGCGTCAGTCCGCCGTCCAGTGCCGCGTGCAGCTTGCGTCCCACCACGTCATCGCTCTCGCCCAGCACGTGGCGGCGCTCGGAATGCCCCACCAGCACGTGGGTCGCGCCGGCATCGATCAGCATCGCTACAGAAACCTCGCCGGTGAAGGCACCCTCCGCCTCCCAGTATAGATCCTGAGCACCCACCGCGGCCGCTGTGCCAGACAGCGCATCGACGAGCGGACGCACGCAGAAGAAGGACGGGAAGATCAGCAGGTCGCAGCGGGAGAGCGCGGGGAGCAACGGCCGCAATGCGCCGGCGAAGGCCACCGCCTCGGGCACGCGCTTGTTCATCTTCCAGTTTGCTGCGATGAGCTTGCGTCGCTGCATGCGGGGTCTAGCCCGTGACCTCGGCCACGTCGCACAACGCCTCCACGCCGGGCAGGGCCCTTCCCTCCATGAACTCCAGCGAGGCGCCGCCGCCGGTGGAGATGTGCGTGTAGCGGTTTGCGATTCCCATCAGGTTGATGGCCGCGACGCTGTCGCCGCCGCCCACGATGGTGGTCGCCCCGCGATCGGTGGCGTCGGCGATGGCGCGCGCCACCGCCTTGGTGCCCTCGGCGAAACTCGGCTTCTCGAACATGCCCATGGGGCCGTTCCAGAATACCGTGCGCGCGGAGAGAATCTGCGTCTTGAACAGGTCCATGCTCTTGGGTCCGATATCCAGCCCGTACCAGTCCTCCGGGATATCGGCGATGGAGACCTCGCGTGCCGGCGCACCATCATCCGGCGCTTCCGCCACCACGGTATCCACCGGCAGCAGCAGGCGCGAGCGGCCGGGCCTGGTGCGCGCCAGCAGCTCCTTGCACATGGGCAGGTAACGCTCGTCGACGATGCTCTTGCCCGTCTCCAGGCCGGAGGCCTTGAAGAAGGTGAACATCATTCCGCCGCCAATTAGCAGCACGTCGACGCGGTCGAGCAACGACTTGATGAGGTCGATCTTGCCCGCAATCTTCGCACCGCCCAGCACCGCCACGAAGGGACGGTTGGGCGCGTTGAGGGCGTCGCCCAGCGCCTTGAGCTCCTTCTCCATGAGGAACCCCGCCGCGCGAACGGGTATGTACTCCGCCACCCCGGCGGTCGAAGCGTGCGCGCGATGCGCGGTCCCGAACGCGTCGTTCACGTAGACGTCGCCCAGTGCCGCCAGTTCCTTTGCGAACGCTGGCGAGTTCTCCTCCTCGCCGGCGTGGAAGCGAAGGTTCTCGAGCAGCAGGATCTCGCCGTCCTTCAGCGTTGCGACCTTCTGGCGCACGTCTTCGCCGACGCAATCATTCACGAAGCGCAGCGGGTTCTTCACCAGCTCCGCCAGCCTGCGCGCCGCCGGCGCCAGGCTCAGCCCGGGCTCCCGCTGCCCGCGCGGGCGCCCCAGGTGGCTCATGAGAATGAGCCGGCCGCCGCGGTCCACCACGTCGCGGATGGTGGGGAGTGATTCCACGATGCGCGTGTCGTCGGTGATGTTGTGGTCGCTGTCGAGCGGAACGTTGAAGTCGACGCGCGCCAGCACGCGCTTGCCCTTGACGTCACAATCACGAATGGAGAGTTTCTTCATGCTGACTTCCTGTCACCGTCCTATGAGACGGAGCATATCCACCATCCGGCCCGAGTAGCCGAATTCGTTGTCATACCAGGCGAGCACCTTGAAGAAGCGATCCCCCACCGCCATGGTGGACTTTGCGTCGAACACCGCCGAATGCGGGTTGCCAATGACGTCCACCGAGACGATGGGATCCTCGGTGTATTCGATTATCTTCTTCATCTTTCCCCTGGCCGCATCGCGGACGGCCGCGTTGATGGCCTCGATGGAGGCGTCCTTCTCCGTCTCAAACGTCAGGTCCACCAGCGATCCGTCCGAGGTGGGTACGCGCACCGCCATCCCATCCAGCCTCCCCTTCAACTCCGGCAGCACCTTGGAAACGGCGCGCGCCGCACCCGTGGTGGTGGGAATCATCGACACCGCAGCCGCACGCGCCCGCCGCAGATCCTTGTGCGGCTGGTCGAGGATGCGCTGGTCGTTGGTGTAGGCATGAATGGTGGTCATGAACCCGCGCTTGATGCCGAAACTGTCATGAATCACCTTGGCAACCGGCGCCAGGCAGTTGGTGGTGCAGGACGCGGTGGAGATGATCTTGTGTTTCTCGCCGTCAAACTGGTCGTCGTTCACACCCATCACGATCATGACGTCGGGATCGGTGGCCGGCGCCGAAATCATGACACGCTTCGCACCCGCGGCAAGGTGCTTGGCCGCGTCGTCGCGCTTGGTGAACAGTCCGGTCGACTCGATGGCAACGTCCACACCCAGCTTCTGCCACGGCAGCTTTGACGGGTCGCGCTCGGAGAGTACCTCGAACTTCTCCTTGCCCACCTGGATTCCCGTCTCCGTCGCCGTCACCTCGCCCGGGAAACGGCCGTGGACAGAATCGTACTTGAGCAGGTGCGCCAGGATCTGCGGACTGGTGAGATCGTTGACCGCCACGATGTCGTAGCCGGGGTCGTTGAACAGGTGCCGAAATACGAGCCGACCAATTCTGCCAAAGCCGTTGATCGCAACCTTGATCGCCATGTGCGTCTCCTTCGCCGGCGGGTGATCGCCGCTCGCGCGGGATTCCCCTCATGTGTGAGATAGGTGATGTGAATCGCGTGTGCGGCAAACACGGCCGGCCCACCGTCCCTCCGAACACCCGCCCCCGGCCGGACCACCAACGTACGTGATGAGCGCCGGATTCGGCAAACCCATCGTGGTGGCAGGGCACGCGACGGCCACTGGGATTGAGCATACCGCCGGGTGGAAGTCGTTGTCAAGATTGAGGAAACGCCGTCTGACGGCTAGCGGCGGTAGCCCGCGCACACCACGCGCACCTCCGCGGCGCCCGCACCGCGCAGGACCCGCGCGCAGGCCCGCGCCGTGGCCCCGGTGGTGACCAGGTCGTCGACCAGCACCACGCGCCGGCCCGCCAGACGGACCGCCCCGCGCCCGGGCCGGAACGCACCCCGCAGGTTGCGCTCCCGGGCCTCGCGTCCCAGCAGGGATTGCGCCCCGGTGGCCGCGGGCTTTTCGACCGCCCCCCTCACCAGGGGCAGGCCCCAGCGGCGCGCCAGCGCCCGGGAGATGCTCTCCGCCTGGTTGAAACCGCGCCGGCGTCGCGACGCGGCGTCCATGGGGACGGGTGCCAGCACAATGCCCGCGCCACGCGCCCGCGCGGGCAGGCCCACCGCCATCGCACGCGCCAGCCAGGGGGCCACGCATTCGCGGCGGTCGAACTTGAGCAGGTGGATCAGCGCGAGCAGGCGGGAATCCGTGGCGAAGGCAGGCAGAATCTCCAGCGTGTCGTGGCCGCGACCCACCACGACGGCCCGCGTGCACGGCTCGAGTCGCGCCAGACACGCACGGCACAGCAGGCGGGTACGGAAGCGCCAACGCGCGAGTCCGGCGGTGGCGACGGGATCGTCGAGTGCAACGAGCGCGGGATGACCGGGCAGGGGAAGCCCCAGCCGGGACGGAATCGGCGCGCGGCACGCGTGGCAGCGCTCATCCACCAGAAAATCGATGACTGCCTGCAGGATGCCCGGCACCGTCCCCCTCCCCACACCGTGCAGCGCGATCAGGCCGGCGCAGGTGCCTTCTCGCGTCTCAGCAGCAATACCAGCCCGATGGCGACGAGCCCGATGCTGATCACCTGGTTGAACGACAGCCCCATGAGCACGCGCGCGTTCTCCTCGTAGAAGCGGAAGAAGTCGATGGTGAAACGCCCGATACCGTAGAGAATGAGAAACAGGCCGAACGTCGACCCGCGCCGGGTCAGCGCCGGCTGCAACGCGAGCAGGATGATGAAGATCGTCAGCCCCATTGCGGATGCGTAGGCCTGCGTGGGGTGGAGGGCCACATGATCCAGCCCCAGGCGCGACGCCGCCTCCAGCGCGGCGGCACCGGCGGGAGAATCGGGAGGAAACACCAGGCCCCACGCGTGGTCAGTCGGCTTGCCGAAACAACAGCCGCTCATCAGGCAGCCGACGCGGGTGAACACCAGCCCCAGCGCAATGCTGGGTGAGACAACATCCGCCACGGTCAGAAAGTTGAGACTGTTCTTCTGAACCCACCACCAGGAAGCGGCCAGCGCCAGCAGGAACCCGCCGTAGAAGGTGGCGCCACCCTGCCACAGGGCGAACATCTCGAGGGGATTGGCATACTGCTCCAGGTGGAAGACGACATAGAGCAGCCGCGAACCCACCACTGCGGCCAGGATGATGATGACGCTCAGATCGAGGATCTTCTGCGGATCGACGCCGTACTTCCTGGCGCGCCGTCCCGCGTACCAGATTCCGAGCAGAAAACTGACCGCAAGCATGAACCCGTAGGCGCGGATCTGAAAGCGGCCGAGATCGAGGAGTATGGGGTGCATGAAGTCCTTCCGCGTTTGCGCGGCAACCACCGTCGCGTACGGGACAATATAGCGTCCGCGGCTCCCCCTGTCACCAGGCGTCTAGTATTCCGACCAGCGCGCGGTGCAGTTGAGCAGGAGTCCCACCAGGAAGCAGCTGACCAGCATGGAACTCCCGCCGTAGCTCACGAACGGCAGTGGGATACCCGCCACCGGCGCCATTCCGATGGTCATGCCGATGTTCACGAAGACCTGGAAGGCAAAGTAGGCAGCAATGCCCACGCACAGCGCGCCGGCAAACTCGCTCTTCATCTTCTGGGCGGCGAGAAGCGCGCGGGTTATGAGCACCGCAAAGAGGAACAGTACCGCCAGCGCACCCACGAACCCCAGTTCCTCTCCCAGCACGGAGAAGATGAAGTCCGTGTGCTTCGCGGGCAGGAACTCCAGGGCCTTCTGCGTGCCCTCCATGTACCCCTTGCCCCCGAAGCCGCCCGAACCGATGGCGATCTTGGACTGGATCACCTGCCAGCCCGCACCGAGCTTGTCGGAGTCGGGGTCGAGGAAGTTGGTAACGCGTCGCTGCTGGTAAGGCTTGAGGTGGTCCCACAGCACGGGCAGGAACAATCCGATGCCCAGGTTGGCCACCACGAGTGAAACGCTCTCGAACAGGAACGCGCGCCGCAGGTAGGCGACCACCAGGATCGCCACGATGAAGATCCCAAACGGCCATGGATTGTGGGTGACGTTCTCGCCGTAGATGATGAGCACGCTGCTCACCAGTGGAGAGAGCAGGAACAGGATGTGCAACCCGCGGAAGCCGCGCCAGTACAGCACCGGCAGCAGCACGCCAACGAACACCATCGCGGTACCCAGATCCGGCTGCTTCAGCACCAGAAGGAACGGGACCACGAACAGGACCAGCACCGGGACCAGGGTGCGCAGCCGGTTGGGGTCCGCGCGCGGGCTGGCCAGCACGCGCGCCCAGGCGAGCAGCACCGCCACCTTGGTGAACTCGCTGGGCTGGATGGCCAGCGGGCCGATGACGAACCAGCGTTGCGTCTCACCCTTGGCCGGCAACAGCAGCACCAGCACCAGCAGGACGACGCAGGCGACATAAATGGCGGGCGCCAGCGACTCGAACCAGCGGAACGGAACGGCGAACGCGACCAGCATGGTCACCAGCCCGAGGCCGAGCCACAGCATCTGGCGCATGAAATGCGAGCCGGCCAGGGCTTCCGGAGAGACCTCGCCCACGGAGTGCGACACCGAATACACGATCGACAACCCGACCAGCATGAGGATGCCGGTGCAAATCACGATCACCCAGTCGAAGTCACGGCCGCGTCTCACCAGATCACCCCTCCCGTCAGCGCCGAATCCACGCCAACCGGAGCCGCCACCGCGGGCCGGGTCGTCTTGCGCGGCACGGCCGGCCCACGCGAAATCTCCGGCTTGTCGTCCCGGAAGTAGTCCATCAGGAACGCGCGCGCAATGGGCCCCGCCACTTCGCTGCCGTGTCCGGAGTTCTCCACGATGATCGCCAGCGCGATCTGCGGATCGCCGGCGGGTGCATACGCCGTGAACCACGAGTGATCTTCCCCGTGCGGGTTCTGCGCCGTGCCGGTCTTGGACGCGAAGGGGAGCCACGGTATACGCAGCCAGTTCGCCGTCCCACCCGGCTGCTCGGTCACCAGCAGCATCGCGCGCTGCAGGAAGGTCAACGTGGAACCACTCAGGTCATCGATCTTCGTGCGCGACGTCTCCGCGGGCGGATCGCCGGTGGCGTGATCGACGAAATGGGGCTGCACCAGCCAGCCACCGTTGGCAATGGCCGCGGACATGGTGGCAACGTGGAGCACGGTCGACAGGTACTCGCCCTGCCCGATGGCGTTGTTGAGCATCAACCCCTGCGTCCAGCGCCCCTTGCCGTGACGCTTGTCGTAATAGCGGCGCGTGGGCACGTTGCCCGCCACCTCCACCGGCAGATCGATTCCCGTCTTGCGGCCGAAGCCGAACGTCTCCGCGGCCTCCGCCAGCATATCCACGTCCATCATCTCCGCCACGCGGTAGAAGTACACGTCGCAGGAGTGAACGACGGCCGAGGTGAGGTTCATCCCCCCGTGCCCGCGTTCCTCCCAGCAGCGGAACACGCGGTTTCCGTAACGATGGGTACCGTCGCAGTAGACCAGCACACGCGCCGGATCGATGAGCCGGTTGGTGAGCACCGCATAAGTGACGATCATCTTGAACGTCGACGCGGGCGGATAGCGCGCGTGCGAGATGCGGTTGAACATCGGCTTGGATTCGTCGTTAAGGAGCTCGTTGAGGAGCGACGATGACACACCCATGGCGAATTCGTTGGGGTCGTAGGCGGGATGGCTGGCTGCCGCGATGATGCCCCCGGTCTTCACGTCCAGCACCACCGCCGCGCTGGGGTTGGGGCGCAGGGAGAGCAGGGAGTCGAGACAGGATTGCGCCCGAGAATCGATGGTCAGGTAGAGGTCCTTGCCCGCCACCGGTGCAATGGAGAGCTCCGGCACCTCGCCCAGCGAGGTGCCCGACGCGGTAACCTCGACGGCACGCTGTCCGGGGATGCCGCGCATCGTCTCCTCGTACTGCCGTTCCAGCCCCGCTTTGCCCAGGAAATCCCCGGGCTCGTAGACCGCCGCGGGTGCCGCGGCGACGTCTTCGTTGGTGACTTCGCCCACGTATCCAAACACGTGCGCGGCGACGCCGTGTGCCAGGTAGCGCCGGCGCATGCGCGACTCTACCTTGAGGGTGGGAAACTCACTCCAGTTCTCCCGCACGAAGGAAATCACGAACTTGTCGGCGTCCGGAAACAACGGAAACGGGGTGCGACCGTAGCGCTTCTGCCACGCATCGAACCGTGCCATGGCACGGGTTGTGTCGACCGGAATGAAGGGTGTCAGTTCCCGCAGCGCTTTCGTCACATCGTCCCGTGAGCGCCACTGCATGACGACTTCCAGGTGGAGCGCATTGTCGACCATGACCCGGCCGTTGCGGTCGCGCATGAATCCGCGCGGGCCCGGCACGCGTTCGCGCTGCAACTGGTTGTCGCGCGCGTATTGCGCGTACTGGTTGTGCTCGACCACCTGTATGGAGAAGAGCCGGACCACCAGAACAGAGAAGCCCAGCAGGATCACGGCGAGCAGTGTCTGAAGCCGGTGGGGACCAGCGGTGAGGCTTCTACCGTCTCTCTTTGCCATCCGCCATCACCACTCTCGCGCCGAGCAGCGCGAGGATCCGCTCCACGGCTATACCGATCACCGCGGTGTAGAGCGCCGAGGGCAAAGCAACCGTTACCATGCTGACCAGGATACCGCCCACTTGCGGCCACAGGTACAGCGTGTAATAGACCACGTCGTGGACGAAGGCGGTCACCAGAAAGACGACGAACAACACCAGCGACCCGGGTGATGTTGCGGAACCCATCCGCCCCGCCGCATAGCCCACCACCGTCTTGGTCAACGCATTGAGGCCCAGGAAGCCGGGGTTTCCCACGTCCACCACCAGTCCCAGCACGAAGCCGTACACCGCCCCGGGAATACGGCCACGCTGCAGGCCGAAGAGGACCACGCATACCACCACGAAATCCGGGGCGATGGCGCCGATGGCCATGCGCGACGACAGCGTGGCCTGAAGGACGAGGAACACGGCCGCGGACAGGATTGGCACCCACCACTTCATCTGCGCCGTCCCGGTCTCAGGAGAACGTCGCGCATGAGCGAGGTATCCGCCTCGTCATAGAACAGCGACCGGTCCCACGGTATCTCCTCGGTCATCACGAAGACCTCCTCCAGTGCGAGGAAGTCGACCGGGCTGCGCGCGTCCACGCGCAGGGAGAGGCCGTCACTGGAGGTGGCCACGCGTGTCACGATGGCGATCGGGAACCCCTTGGGGATGGTCCCGCCGAAGCCGCTGGTGATCAGGGTGTCCCCCGCAATCACATCCTCCGTAGCCCCTACATGCTTCATTTCAAACAGGTTACGATGGCGCCACTCCAGCACCCCCACCACGCGGCTGCGCTTGTCGACACAGCTCACGGGGAGGTTCTTGCTGCACAGGAGCTGCACCCACGCCGACTCCGGAAACACCCGGCTCAGGGTGCCGGCGAGACCGCCGAAGGAAAACACCGGCATGCGTTCCTTCAGGCCGTCCTGCGAACCCTTGTCGATAATCAGGTTGGTCTGGATGCGGTCGAGATCGCGGCCGACCACTTCGGCCGGGGTCAGGCGGCGCGTCTGCTCCTCCTTGAACTCGGCGAGCCGGCGCAGCCGTTCGCGCTCGTCGCGAAACTGCAGGAGGCGTTCGCGTTCCAGCACCATTGTCGCCACCATGCGCCGCAGGCGTTCGTTCTCGTCACGAATGCTGGAGTAGTCCGCGATGAAGGTGCTGATACGCTGGAACGGCAGCAACGCGCGATCCAGCACACCGCGCGCGATGTCGAGTTGCACGGGTTCGGGCAGGGCAAGGAGGGCGAGGGACGCGGCGACGAGTACGGCAAAGACCGTTCGGTCGCGATGGCGGTGAAAAACGTCCTCGAACAGCCGCATACGCTAGTCGCGCGAGCTGTGCATCAGAACCCGGTCGTATTCGTGAACATCGTCCAGCACCTTGCCGGCGCCAAGCACCACGCACAGAAGCGGGTCGTCCACGACATTGATCGGCAGTCCGGTCTCCTTCTTGAGCAACTGGTCGAGCCCCTTGAGCAGCGCGCCACCGCCCGTCATCACGATGCCGCGATCCACGATGTCGGCGGCGAGCTCGGGCGGCGTCTGCTCCAGCGCGTTCTTGAGGGCCTCGACGATCTGCGAGATCGGCTCGCTGATGGCCTCGCGTATCTCCTCACTGGTGAGCTTGAGGTTCTTGGGAATCCCGGCCACGAGATCGCGCCCCTTGATCTCCATCTCCAGGGGCTTGTCCATCTTGAAGGCGCAGCCGATCTTCATCTTGATCTGCTCGGCCGTCTGCTCTCCGATGAGCATGTTGTAGGTGCGCTTGACGTAGTTGACGATGGCGTCGTCGAGTTCGTCACCCGCCACACGGATGGAGCTGTCGGCCACGATACCGTCCAGGGCGATCACCGCAATCTCGGTGGTGCCGCCGCCGATGTCGATGATCATGTTGCCGGAGGGCTTGTCCACGGGCAGGCCCACGCCGATGGCGGCCGCGATGGGTTCCGCAATCAGGAATACCTCGCGCGCACCGGCGTGCTCCGCGCTGTCGCGCACCGCGCGGCGCTCCACCTCGGTGATCCCGGAGGGCACCGCAATGACGATGCGCGGGCGGATGAAATGTTTTTTCTTCTGGGACTTGCGAATGAACTCGCGCAGCATCAGTTCCGTGATCTCGAAGTCCGCGATAACGCCGTCCTTCATGGGGCGGATGGCGGCGATGTACTCCGGGGTCTTCCCCAGCATGGTCTTGGCTTCGAGCCCGACCGCGAACACCTTCTTGGTGCGCTGATCGACGGCAACCACGGACGGCTCGTTCAGCACGATACCATTGCCCTTCACGAACACCAGCGTGTTCGCGGTTCCCAGATCGATGGCTACGTCATTCGTCAGATAGTTGGACAGCCTGGAAAACAACGACATCTAGAACTCCGCGCGAGGTTAGAAGTACCCCGACTCCTTGAGGCTCTGGAAACGATCCGCCCCGATCACGATGTGATCGAGCAACTCGATGCCGATTAACTCGCCGCAACGCGCAAACCGCCGCGTGAACTCCACGTCCTCGCGGCTCGGCGTGGGATCCCCCGTGGGGTGGTTGTGAACCAGCACGATGGACGCAGCGCTCGCCGAAATTGCGGGCTTCAGTATCTCCCGCGGATGCACGATCGACGCGTTCAAGGATCCGATCGATACCGTCACGACCCTGATGATCTGATTCTTCGTGTTCAAGAACGCGGCCTTGAAGTGCTCGCGATCGTAATGCTTCATCTCGTCCATGAAGAGCCGGGCGACGTCCTTGGGCGCCTTTATTGAAATCCCGCCGCTGCGGGACTCGCGCGCAAAGCGCTTCCCCAACTCGAACGAGGCCACCAGCTGGCAGGCGCGGGCAAAGCCGATTCCCGGCACCCGGCGCATTTCATCCACCCCCGCGCGCCCCATGGCCACCAGATCCCCGAACTCGCCAAGCAATCTCAGCGCCACAACCAGCGCGCTCGACCCCCGCGTGCCCTCCCCGATGACGATCGCCAGCAATTCCTGCAGCGAAAGCTCACCTGGACCGCGTTCGTACAGGCGTTCCCGTGGCCGATCCGCCCGCGGCAGCCCGCGCGGCGACGTATTTCCCATCCCACCACCTCCCGGCACAGGCCGCAGGCTGCCTCCTGCGGCCGTTCGCAGGCTAACACCGGATCACTCACGATGGCAAGATTATTACCGACAGGCGGCGTTCTGGGCGGCCCTCACGCCGCCGGGAGACGGCGCGCGTGCTCCGTGGCGAAATCAACCCACGGGTCCTCAGGGTAGCGCCGTACCAGGGCGAGGTAGCATTCGCGGGCGCGGCTCGTCTCGCCCTGGCGCGCGTGCAGGTTGGCCGCGCGCAGCAGCGCGAAGGGCGCCTCGGCGTGTTCGTGATGGAGGCTGATGAAGCCCTCGTAGGCCGCCAGCGCCAGTTCGGGTTTGAGACTACGCTCCAGACCGAAGCAGAGGTTCAACTGCGCCTCCGCGGGAAGCACGAAGGTATCGAAACTCCGCCGCGCCTCCTGGTAAATCTGCTCGGCCTCACCACGCCGCCCCTGGGCGAGGTGCTGCACACAGGCCTCTGCGTAGCTGTCCTTCGCGCCCGCCTGATTGCCGCACTGCACGTGCACGCGTGCCAGCGCCGCGTGTGCGTCACCGTCTTCCGGGCGTGCCGCCGCGTAACGCGAGAGTTCGTCCTGGGCCCCGTAGAACTCACCGCGGCGCAGGTAACGCTTCGCCTTCACCATATGCCCGTCCACGATGCCCGCGCGCCAGCCACCCGCGGCGATGATCAGCCCCATACCGAACGCGAACCCCGAGAGGTGGGTCATGTAGGCCACGTTGGACGAACCGCCGGTCACCTGCACCAGACTGCGCACCACCTGGATCAGAACCCACAGCGCGACCGCGAAGAACACGTGCAGCTGGGCAATGCCCGCGCGGTTGGTGGCCATGAGGGGGGCGAACACCCAGTACGCGATCTTCACCCGCTGGTGCCGCAGGCGGACGAGGAAGGCACCCAGCAGGCCGGATATGGAACCGGAAGCCCCGATGATCCCTGCGCTCGTGTGCAGAACGTTCAGATTGAACCAGCCCTGCACCGCATTGCCGATGAGCGCCGAACCGACGTAGATGGCCACGAACAGGAGCGGCCCCACACGGTCCTCCAGGAAGCGGCCGAACAGCACCAGGTAGGCGAGGTTGCTGACCAGGTGAAAGTAGCCGACGTGCATGAACGTCGCCGCCAGCGCCGCGGAGAATCCCGAGTATCCCGGATAGTAGACGTAGTTGCGAAAATCCAGGCCGACCTGGTTGGCAAAGAACTTGTTGAGCACGAACACCGCGACACAGATGACCGTGAAGATCACCGTGAACACCGGAAAACGCGTTCGTTCGGCGTCGACACCAAAGGGGATGTAGTAGAAGAAGTACATGGGTTCCGTCCCGCCGGGCGTGCAGGCGGAGCGTGGAGGGCGTTGCAAGTTCCACGCCCCGGCCGGGGAACCATCCGCAACCATGCGCCACGGCGGGGCATGCACGGGCATCCGGGGCACGGGCAAAAAAAGACGACCCCCTCCGGGAGGGGGTCGTCTGCACCGGCTTTCGGGACGGCCAGCGTCCCGGAAAACTAGTAGTTGTAGACAGCCGAGATACGGCCGACCGGACCCGCGGGCCCATAGCCCTCATAACCGGTTAGCCAGTAGCCCAGACTGAACGGTGTCTCTTCCGCGAGTTCGAGATCGATGGTCCACTCGGCCACGTTGAAGCCGCAGCCCAGGAACCAGTCGAAACCACTCGGAGAGTCCGAGATGAACGTCGGCGTACCCACGCCGATGTTCTCCTCGCCGCCGTTGTACTCGAACTTCGTGTTGACGAGATACTTGGCCGCACCCACGCGCGTGGTCAGCCACGACGTGACATGTGACTCAAGCGCGAGGCGGAACGTCGGCATGTAGGACTCGCTGATCGTCACCGACGTCGAGTCCTCGTTCGAGTTCTCGTACTTGCGGTTCATGACCTCGAGCGCGAACACCAGCATGTTGTCCTGGTTGACATCCATGTTGACGCCCAGGCCGACCATGAAGTCGCTGATCTTCTGACCGTTCGGCGTCGCGTTTGCCGTCGGGCCGGTCGAGATGCTGTAATCCGAACTCGCAAACTCAACCATCGGCACCAGCGTCACGTCATCCTGCCAGTCCCAGAAGAGACGGGCAGCGACGTCGAACGCCGTCTTGGCATCCCACTCCGCCGTGTTGGTACCGTCGGTGGCGTCACCGCCGGCCTGGCCGAAGTTGAGCAGCGCGTCCAGTGTCGTGTTGTCGTTGTTGGTCCAGGTGAAACCAAAGCCCATTGTGAACCACGAGTTGCTGGCCTTCTGGTCGGCGCCCGTGTCCTCCCAGGCCCACTTGGACTGGGTGATCGAAACGCCTAGCGCGATGGTTTCGCCGAGATCCCAGCCGCCGGCGAGATCCCAGCGGTTGACCGGCGTTTCCCCGAACACACCGGAAGGATCGTTCAAGAACCCGATCAGATCCTGCGGTGCATGCACCGAGTAGAAGGGGTTGCCGATCCAGAAACCCGGATGATTGAGAGACGCCTCGTTGAGGCTGATGCGGTAGGTGCCCCACTTGCCGTCATCGCCGCAGGCATGGGTCCAGCCCAGGCCGCGAGTATCCGCCAGTGAGAAACCGTCCCAGGCACCCATTTCGGCGTTCACCTGGTTGGCATACGATGTCAACGTGCTGTACCAGCGGTTGACATTCGAGTTATCGCTCATGTAGTCGCCAGCGTTCGCCAGCGACCGCACGCGGGCCGTCGTCGCAAAAACCGACGACGCACCGAGTGAGAGAACCAGAAACGAAGCAAGCGCAATCCTGCTCCAGTTCTTCGACATATTGACCTCCTCTGGTGGGAATGGCTTTCTTGAGAAATCCACCGGCCTCTACCGGCGCCTCCCATTCCCGTGCATTTCAAACCCTACTTCACAAAAGCCCTGACGGGTGCTCCGTTGGGGCGGTGCGCCTTTCGGCGCGTCGATCAAAACCCGAGTCCGTCACCTCCTTGTCGAAGGCCATCTGGTGGCAACGGCTGCCCGCTGCCCACGAGTCATTAATCGAACGGCTTCGGCCCACGCCCCTGGCGGATCTTCACAGCACCCGCCGAACGGGCGGAAGCTCCCGGGAACCGCCCCCTTCGGGACGGCTCCAGCTTTGGTGGTGAACGTTAGGAAGCGCGGGCAAAACGTGTCAATGCTTTTCTATGGGGCGCAAGACACCCCCCGCGGGGCCCGAGGGCGCGTTGAGACGGGCTCAAATCAGGCGGAGGTGAGGGGGTCTCGGCGGCCCCGGAGGTCCCGTGCGAGCTCGGCCGCGTAAAGGGGGTGCTTCGGATCTAATGAATTGACACGGACTTGCCCATACGCATGCAGAAACACCCCGTCCGGCAGCACCATCCCCACGTGGGTGATTCGTTCCGGCACCCGCCCGAAAAAGAGCAGATCCCCGGGGGTGAAATCGTGCAACTCCAAACCAGTCTTTTTCTTGCCAAATCGGGCCTGCAAGTCCGAATCGCGCGGGAGCACGCGTCCGTGGAGGCGATAGATCCTCTGGACCAGCCCCGAGCAGTCGAACCCGTTGGGGGTGGTGCCCCCCCACAGATAGGGGACACCCAGAAAGCGAAGTCCGGTCGCGGCAAGGCGATCGGGACGGACGGCCCGCCCGCTGGCGGGCCGTTTCTCGACCTCGCCGGCACGAACGTACCCGCCGCGGCCGTCCGCCAGCTCCACGGCGAGCCAACCGCGCCGGCCACCGGGGGTTGCCACCAGCAGTGTCCCCACCACCAGGTCAGTGACCGGGAGGGCGCCGGCCTCGGGCGCGGCGACCACAAGGGCGTGGTTGGCCCGCAGGCGGTGCCCGGCGCGGCGCGTGAAGGCGGCGTGGCGTGCCTCGCCGACGGGCACAAGGTGCCAGCTTCGGATCCATCCGATGTAGCCGTCGTCCATGCGGACCAGGAACCAGTCCCCCTCCGCCTTGAGCGGCTGGAGCCGGTCCCCGTAGATGCACTGGCTGACGAGCTCGGCGGCGTGCGAGGGCGTGCGCCGAACGTCGGCCACGCTGCTGACCGGCATGAGCAGCTCGGGTAGTCCTGGCGCCGGCAGGACACTCGCACGAACCGACGCCGCCTGCGCGGCGGCGAGTTTCAGCCGTACCATCACCGCGGCGGACACGGCGGCGTCGCTGCATTCAAAGCCAACCACGGCGCCGTCGGGCGGTAGCGCCCCCGCCTGCGTGAAGACCATCCGGTGGTCGAGGCCCCGTTCGGCAAGTTCGGCGGCAATGGCGTCGTTGATCGAGCGCAGCATCGTCACCCGCCCCGCTTCGATCCGCCCAGGCGCGGATCGTAGAGGTCGCGCAGGGCGTCGCCCAGCAGATTGAAACCGAGCACCGTCATCGTGACCACCGTTCCCGGTGCCAGCGACAGCCAGGGCGCCACGCGCAGGTAGTCCAGGCCACCGCTGATCATCGAACCCCAGCTGGGTTGCGGGGGCTGCGCTCCGAGCCCGAGGAAACTCAGCGATGATTCGGCCATGATCGAAGCTCCCAGTCCCATGGAGAAAATCACCAGGATCGGCGTCAGCACGTTGGGCAGCAGGTGGCGCACGATCACCGCCGCATCGCTCGCACCGAGCGAACGTACCGCGAGAACGAACTCGCGCTCCTTGAGCGACAGCACCTGCGCACGCACGAGCCGTGCCACCCCGGCCCACCCGACGATCCCCAGCGCGACGAACAGCGCCGTCTTGCTCGGCCCCACCGCAGCCATGACGGCAATCAACAGCAGCAGTCCGGGATAGGCAAGGGTGACGTCCGCCAGCCGCATCACCGCCTGGTCCACGCGCCCCCCGAAGTAACCGGCCAGCAGCCCCAGCACGGTTCCCAGGACGAGTGCCAGCAGCCGGGACACAACGCCCACCTGGAGCGAGAAGCGCGCGCCGAACATCACCCGGCACAGCACGTCGCGCCCGAACGCGTCGGTGCCAAAGGGGTGCGACACGCTCGGCTGCTGCAGCGCGTCCTGCATGGAGATCTGGTTGGGCTGGTACGGCGTCAACCAGGGCGCAAACACGCCGCCCAGCACCACCAGCAGCACGAGCGCCGCCCCCACCACACCGCCCCGGTTGCCCACCAACCGGCGCAGGACGCCGCGCCGCGCCGGGCGGGCAGGCAGGGTTTCCCTGACCGGAACGGGTGCCACGGCCATCACGACGCCGGCCTCCCCAGCTTCACGCGCGGGTCGACACGCGCGTAGAGCAGGTCGACGGCGAGGTTCACGATCATGAACAGGATGGCCATGAACAGCACCGAACCCTGGATGGCAGGAAGGTCGCGCTTCATGATGGCATCCAGCGTAAACCGCCCCAGACCGGGCCACGCGAAGATGGATTCGGTGAGCACGGCGCCGCTGAGATAGCTGCCGAAGTCCACACCCACCACGGTAATGATGGGCAGCAATGCGTTGCGCAGCGCATGGCGCACCATGATACGCGCCTCCCCGGCCCCTTTTGCGCGCGCCGCCTTCACATAGGTCTCGTTGATCTCGTCGAGGACGCTGGAGCGGGTGATGCGCGCGACGTAGGCGGTCGAGGCCATCGCCAGCGTCACCGCGGGCAGGACGAGGTATGCGAGCCCCCCGTTGCCGAAGCCGGATGCGGGCAGGATGCCCAGACGCATGGAGAACACGTAGATGAGCAGCACGCCCAGCCAGAACACGGGCATGGACACGCCCACCACCGCGCCCCCCACCAGCAGGTAGTCGAGCGCGGAACCGCGCCTCCACGCCGCCAGGACACCGATGGTCACGCCAAACAGCACGGACAGGGACATCGCCGCCACGGCCAGGCGAAGCGTGGCCGGAAAGCGCTCGCGGATGGAGTCCCACACCGGCGTTCCGGTGACGTAGGAGTTCCCCAGGTCGAGGCGCACCAGGTTGCCCAGGTAATGCCCGTAGCGCACGTAGAGGGGATCATCCAGACGCATCTCGGCGCGCAGGCGCGCGATGGTCTCCGCGTCGTAGCGCTCTCCAACCATGCTCAGCACCGGATCCCCCGGCAGCACGTGCAGGAGCACAAAGGTGATGGTCGCCACGCCAAGGAGCAGCGGGACGAACGACAGGAGACGCCTGACTGCGTACGCCAGCATGCGGGGCAGCATATGCCACCGCGTGCGAAGGCATCAACCGCGGTATCCGGATCAGGGGGCTTTTGTGACCGTGCTGAAATCGTTGCCCAGGTACAGGCTCGGCAACTGGTAGCCGGAAACGCGTTCGGACACCACGTGCAGCGTCGTGGGGAAGTACAGGTACACCCAGGGTGTCCGGGCGTAGATCAGGCTGTCGGCGGACGCGTAGGCTTGCGCGCGGGCATCGTCGTCCACCGTGCGGCTCGCCGCCACGATGCGCCGATCGACCTCGGGGTCCGAGAAGAAGGCCCGGTTCCCGCCTCCTCCCGCGTTGCCGGAGTGGAACAACGGAAACAGGAAGTTCTCGGCGTCCGGGTAGTCGCCAAACCAGTCGAGCAGGAACGCGTCCACCTTGCCCGCGCTTACCGCCTGCTTGAACGCCGACCACTCGCGGCGCACGAGCTTGGCCTCGACGCCCGCCTCGCTCCAGTAGCCCTGGATGGCCTCCGCAATGCGGTTTCCCTCGGTGCTCTCGCGCTGCCACATCTCGATGGAGAGCCCGTCGGGATACCCGGCCTGCGCGAGCAGGCGGCGCGCCTCCTCACGGTTGTACCCGTAACCCGGGCGCTCGCGGTGGCCAGGCAGGCCGGGCGGGATGGAACCGTGTGCGGGCACGCCCTCGCCGGCGGCGAGAACACGGATGATCTCGGGCACGTTGACCGCGAGGTTGAGGGCACGGCGCACGCGCTCATCGGTGAAGCGCCGGTTGTTGATCCCCACGTAGAACACGCGCATCTCGTGCCGCCGCAGCACGCGCGGGGCGGACGCCGGGTCGTCGCGAAAGCGCGCCGCCTCGGCGTCCGGTATCTCCAGAACGTCAATGGTTCCCGATTCGAATTCGGCCACGCGGGTGAACGGCTCCGGGATGATGCGGTAGCGCACCGCCCGCAGATGGCGCGCGCGCCGCCGATGGTGCGGGTTGGGCTCCAGGACGATGCGGTCGCTCCGCACCCACTCCGCCACCACCCACGGTCCCGCTCCCACGGGCAATCCGGCCCCGTCCAGGCGCTCGACGTCCACCACCCGCGCCGCGGGCAGCGACAGCATGGAGAGAAACGGTGCAAACGGCTCGTCGAGTTCGATCACCAGCGTGGAATCGTCGCGGGCGGCGAGCCCGCTGACCGCCGCCGCGCCCTGCTGGAACTCCCGGGCGCCGCGGATCCGGTCCAGCACCCAGGTGCGCGGCGAAGCAGTGGCGGGATCGAGAACGCGCTGGAAACTCGCCACCACGTCACCGGCGCGCAGCGGCCTGCCGCTGGAGAAGCGCGCCGAGCCGTCGAGATGGAATACGTAGCGCCGGTCGTCCTCCACCTCCCAGTCGCGCGCGATACCCGCGATGATCTCGCCGCCGGGCGACAGGCCCACGAGTCCGTCGTAGACCAGCGTACAGATCTCCCCCTCCGCCACGTCGACCGCGAAGGCGGGGTCGAGGCGGTTGGGAGCCGTCTCCAGCGCCAGTTCCAGCACATCGGGCGCGCTGTGTTCCCGCCCGCAACCCGCCAGCAGGGCGACGGCCAGCATGCCCGCGACGGCGGCGGCGCCGGGGCGGGGGGTCAAAGGTCGCCCTCGACCAGCTTGAAGTCGCCCACGCCGAACATGTCGTAGAAGATGAAGGAACGGTTGATGGTGTAGTAGCGCCAGATCTCGTACTCGCCGGTGGAGCGCTGGTCCATGGCGGTGTCGATCTGTTCCGGCGGGCCGAAGCGGACGTACACGCGGCCCCGGTCGGATCGCCAGCCGGGGCCGAACTGCGAGAAATTCTCGATCACGAATTGCAGGCGCAGGATGTACTGCGCCAGCGCCTCGTTGACATCGGTGCTGGGATCCGGGTCGCGCTCGGCCCAGAACCTGGCCCAGGCGGCGGCGCGTTCCGATTCCGGCGCCTCGCGCAGCGGCTTGATCTCGGCACTGCTCGCAATCAGCCCCAGGATCTCCAGGGTATCGTCGAAGTTCGCCCCCAGCATGGCGCGGGTGACATCGATGCGAATATCGACGGTCGCGGTGGCGTCGCGGTCCGGGTCGTAGGTGCGCGCGCGCAGGTTCACGTGGTACACCCCGGGTGACCAGTCGTCGACGTTGAACGCGATGAGGTACTCATCGTCCCTGCCCTGCAGCTGCACGCGCCGCCTGCCGTACAGGATCTGCTGGTCGGAGATGTCATCGACTTCGTAGAAGATGTCACACGGCACCGGCTCCGGGAGTTCCCCGTCCACGAAGAGCGCAAAGCGCACCGCCGGCTGGCGGTCGAGGCCGGTGATCGACGCGGTGGCGGACACCGTCTCCGCGGAGAGATCCTGGCCGGCCTCCGACCAGGGCCGCATGCCGGCACGGTAGTCCAGCGGCACCGCCAGCACCGCCGGCGTGCCGAACGCAATTCCGGAGGCGAGGAAATCGGGCACGCGCAGATCCACCGAACGCTGCATGCCGATCTGGGTGTTGGCCACCCTCAGGGTGGCCTCGATGTGGTACTCGCCCGGGGGCAGATTGAACTCCCGCCACGTACGCGATTTCTGGTCGCGGCGGCGGGTTTCCTCGTAGGTCTTGACGGTGGCGAAACCGTGCAGCACGTAGGTGTTGGGGTGCGGCGGGTCGTCCGCCTTGTTTATGATGGAAATGTATGCCTGATAGCGGGTCTCGAAAAACCCCTCCTGCTTGAAGAACACCAGCGACCGAAACGGTACTTCGACGGTGATACGCGTGGCCGGCACCCGGCTGGAGTCGAGGAACGCGTTGGCGAAAAGTCCGAAGCCGCCCTGGGCCCGGGCCGGCGCGCCGGACAGCGTCCCCCCGGCGCAGAGCGCGAGAAGGACCAGGCAGCGGAGGGATTGCATGCGCAGGTTCATGGGTGGTTACGCAACGAGATTGCTGCGAGGAACTTAGAATACCCCGCGCCGGGCGGCAAGGACGAACCTACTCGTAGCGCAGCGCGTTCACCGGATCCATGTCGCCCGCGCGGCGGGCAGGATAGAGGCCGAAACCGATCCCGACCATGATGGAAAACACCAGCGAAACCACCAGCCACGGCACCGACAGCATGAACGGGAAGTGGATGAGGCGCGAGACCAGGTAGGCGAGGCCCGTCCCCGCCACCACCCCGATGACACCGCCGATGCCGGTCAGCGTGCCCGCCTCCACCAGGAACTGCAGCATGATATCCCCGCGCCCGGCTCCGATGGCACGGCGCACGCCGATCTCGCGAGTGCGCTCGGTGACGGAGATGAGCATGATGTTCATGACCCCGATGCCACCCACCAGCAACCCGATGGACGCGATGATGGTGAGTACGATGCCGATGGGCACCGTTACGCGCTTGACCAGGTCGACGAATGACTCGCTGGTCTGAACATCGAAGTTGTTGTCTTCGCCGGGCCGCAACCCGCGACGCACCCGCAGCGCGTGCGTCACCTCCTCCACACCGCGCTGCAGGGCGATGCCCTCGCGCACGGTGGCTCCCAGCGTGATCCAGTCCCCCTCGCGCTGCATGTCCTTTCCGTAGGTGGTGTGCGGGATGGTCACGAAATTGTCCGACCAGGAGCCGAAAATGTGATTGCGCGACTTGAGCGTGCCCACCACCTCGTACTTCTCGCCGTTGATCACCACAAACTCTCCGATGGGATTGCGCACGCCAAACAGATCCTCGGCCGGTCCCGCCGCGAGCACGATCACGCGCTCCTTGAAGCGAACCTCGTTGGCGGTGTAGAAGCGTCCCCGCTCGATGGCCAGCGTGAAAATCTCCATCAGCGTCTCCGCGGCGCCGAGAACCGTGGTGGGCGGGGTCTTCTCCGCGCCGTAGCGAACCACGAAGTTACCCTGCGACTCGGCGAACAGGCTCACCCGGTCGAGGCTCGGGCACATGCGGCCCAGGGCCTCGGCGTCGTCGCTCGTGAAATCGGGGCGGCGCGCCAGTTCCTCGGCGTTCTCGCCCGCGACCAGCAGGTCGAACTTCTGCGCGTAAACGTAGGGACGGTTGGCGGACGTCATGTCGCGGTAGATCTTGCTGGTCAGGCCGTTGAGTACCGTCACCATCATCAGCACGGTGGCGATGCCAATGGCGACCCCGAGAATAAGCAACCCCGTGCGCAGGCGATGGGCGCGGATGACGTCGAACGCCTGCAGAAAGTTCTCGCGCCAGAGTGAGTTTCGGGAGGGACGGGTCTGCATGCCCTACTCCGTGCGCAGCGCGTCCACCGGATCCAGGCGCGCGGCCTTGATGGCCGGATAGGTGCCAAAGACGAGCCCCAGCAGGATGGTGACCACCAGGGCCAGCACCACGATGGCCGCATTCACCACGTAGGGCAGCACCGAAAACGCCGACACCGCGGCCGCGATCAGGAAACCGATCGACATGCCGAGCACACCGCCGATGACCGAGAGGGTGGCGGACTCGACCAGGAACTGCCACACGATGGCGCGGCGATTGGCGCCCACCGCCTTGCGAATGCCGATTTCCCGCGTGCGCTCCGCCACCGAAACCACCATGGTGTTCATGAGCACGATCCCGCCCACCAGCATGGAAATGCCCACCAACGCCACCAGCGCCATCATCACGCCGCGGCTGATGTTCTTCCACAGGTCGATCAGCTGTTCGCTGGTGGAAACGGAAAAATCGTTCTCCTCGCGTGGACGCAGGTTGTGGCGGATGCGCATCGCCACCGTGGCCTCCTCGATGGCGGCGTCCATGGAGCGGATATCCCGCGCCGCCACGTGGATTTCCAGCGACTGCCCCGCGCCGAAGAGTTTGCGGTGTGCGCCCACTGGAATCAGGGCAAAGCGATCGCGGCTCGAACCCAGCACCGAACCGCGGCGTGCGGCCACGCCCACCACCTTGAAGTGGCGGTTGCCGATGAGAATGGTGGTCCCGATGGCGTCGCGGGGCGCGAGCAGCGCCTCGTACACGTCCCAGCCGATCACCACCACCGAGGCGTTCTCGCGGTCCTCGATGCGGGTGAGATGGCGCCCGGCGTGGAGGGGGATGTTCTCGATGAATGGATACACCGCGTCGCGGCCCTCCACCTCCATGTCCACCGACTTGCCCAGCGCCGAAATGCGCGCCCGGCCGGATGCATACGCGCTCACGTACTCTGAGAGCTGTAGCGAGCCGCGCAGCGCACTCACGTCTTCGCGCGTGATCTGCGGGTTCAATATCAGCTTGTCGATGAAGTCCTCGAAGTCGGTGATCGCGTCGAAGAAATCCACGCGCACGATCTTGAAGCGGTTGCTACCCTCGGACGCGACCTCCTGGCGCATGTACAGGTCTATACCACCGAGCAACGACACCACCGCGATGACCGACATGATGCCCACGATGTTGCCGAGCAGGGTGAGCAGGGTGCGGAGCTTGTTGCCCAGCAACGCGGCGAATGCGATGCGCACACCCTCGAGCGAGACTCTGATCGAGGCGCGCACGGCCAGATCACCTCCGCGTGCGGTCCTTCTGAACCTTCACCCGCGAGCGGTCCACGAGGTCGCTGATGGTCTTGAAGGGCCCGGAGACCACCGTGGCCCCTTCCTGCAGTCCGCCCTGCACCTCGAAGTGGCTCTGGCCGGCGATCCCGACGCGCACCTCGCGGAAGGTGGCGATTCCGTTCTCCACCACGAACACGCCCTCGATGTCGCGGCGCGCCTCCTCAGCGCCGGTCACGCTGGAGTCCGCCGCCGGTGCGCCGTTCCCGCCCCGGCCGCGCCGGCGCTCACGGTCCAGTCGCTCCTGGTCCCGCACGGTGAGGCACTGGATGGGAATGGCCAGCGCGTCGTCCACGTGTGCCACGGTGATGTCGACCGACGCCGAGAGGCCGGGGCGCACGTCGGGTATCGAGTCCCTGATGGCGACCACCACCTTGAAGTCGACCGACTCCTGACCCATGCCCACCTGGGCACGAATGGCGCTGTTGCCGACCTCGGTGACCACACCGTGGTAGGTGGTGTCCGGGTGCGCGTCCAGCCGCACCTCCGCCGCCTGCCCGGTGCGCACCAGCACCACCTCGGTTTCGTCCACACGTACCTCGGCCTCGATCTCGGAGAGGTCCGCGATGGTAAGCAGCACGGTACCGGGATTGTTGAGGGTTCCCATGATGGCGCTCTCACCCTCTTCCACGTTCAAGGCCGTGATCACGCCCGACATTTCCGCGGTGATGTGCACGTTACGCAATTCGTGGGTCGCCTTGCGCAGGTTGGCCTCCGCCTGGGCCAGCGTCTCGGTCGCGTTGCGCTGGCGGGCCTGTGCCACCTCCAGGGTCGAGGTGGCGGTCTTGAACTCGCCGTCGGACATGAAGCCCTTCTCGTGCAGCTGCTGCGCGCGCTCGTAGTCGTCCTGCGCCTTGGTGAGCGACGCCTTCTCCATGTCCAGCGCCGCCCGCGCGCCTCGCACCGCCGCCGTCAACTGGTCGACCGCAGACTCGTACGGCTCGGCATCGATCTCCAGCAGGAAGTCCCCCTTCCTGACGCGGTCCCCTTCCTTCACCGCCAGCCGGGTCACCTTGCCGATGGCGTTGGCGCTCACATTGACCCGCCGTCGCGGGTGGATCTCTCCGGACGCGGTAATCACGCGCGAGATGTCGCGCCGCCCCACCTCCGTCACCTGCACCTCCACCGCGGAACCGCGCGAGCGGAGGTTCACACCCACCAGCACCGCCAGTACCACCGCACCACCAGCCACCAGCAGAACCTTGCGCCGCCGCGTCACGACCGGCTCCCATCGGCGCCCTGCCGCGCGCGGCGCCGGTCCGATTCCACCTTGCCGTCGCGCAGGCGCACTTCACGAAGTGCGTGCGCCGCCACCGCGTCATCGTGCGTCACCACGATCAACGTGTGACCATTCCCGTGTAGCGTTTCGAAAATCCTCATGATCTCCTCTCCCGATCTGGAGTCGAGGTTGCCGGTGGGTTCGTCGGCGAGAATGATGGACGGGTTGTTCACCAGCGCCCGCGCGATGGCCACCCGCTGGCGCTGCCCGCCGGAGAGTTCGTTGGGCCGGTGGGTGGCACGATCCTCCAGGCCCACCATGCGCAGCGCCTGCCAGACGCGATCGCGGCGCTCGACCGCGCCGAGGCCGGCGTAAATGAGGGGCAATTCCACGTTCTGGAGCGCGGTGGCGCGGGGGAGCAGGTTGAAGGTCTGGAAGACGAATCCGATCTCGCGGTTGCGGATGAAGGCAAGCGCATCGTCGACGAGCTGGGTCACGTCCTCGCCGTTGAGGATGTACGTCCCGGAACTCGGGGTGTCCAGGCACCCGATGATGTTCATGAACGTGGTCTTGCCGGAGCCGGACGGCCCCATCAGGGCCAGGTACTCGTTCTTTGCCACGTCCAGATCGACACCGTCGAGCGCGTTCACCACGTGGCTCCCCATCTGGTAGCGCCGTGCGATGCCACGCATGTGGATCAGCATTTGCGCAGCATAACACGGACGGGCGGCGCGCAGCAAAGCGCACCGCCCGTTTCCGCAGGGAGTCTGTGCTCTCCGCCTAGTGGCTGGTGACCGTCCGGCCCGTGGCGCGCTGCAGATCGGCACGGTTGATGAGATAGTCGACGCGCGCGTCGATCAGCGACGCCTGCGCGGAGGTGAGCGACGCGCTGGCCTCGATGGTCTCGAGAATGGTTCCCGCACCCACGCGGTAGCGTTCCTGCGCCAGGCGGTTGTTCTCCTCCGCGGCCGCCACCGTCTCCGTGGCCAGGTCCAGTCGCTGGCGCGCCTGGTCCAGGTTGAGCATGATCTGTTTCACGTCCAGCACCGCGTCGATCTTGGCCTGCTGCAGGTTGTACTCGGCAATCCGGTACTGCGCCTTGGCGTCCTGAATGGCCGAGCGGGACTGGAAGCGGTCGAAGATGTTCCAACTGAAGAACACGCCGATCGACCACACGTAGTCGCGTTTGAACACGGCGCCATCCGACGGGAAGGTCCGGTCGTTCCAGCTGTAATTGAAGGACGCGTCGAGGGTCGGGTAGCGCCCCTTCTTGGCCACCGACAACCCCGCGTCCGCCGCCTCGATGCGCTCGCGGCCCGCCAGCAGGTCGGAGCGGTGCTGGAACATGTGCTCGACTTCCCGGCTGAAATCAAAGTCCGCGGGCGAGAAATCGATGGACTCGTCGACCTCGATGACCGACTCCTGCGGAATATTCAGGCGGGATTTGAGCCGCGCGGCCGCGATGGCCTCCGCGTTCTGCACGGTGAGCAGCTGCAGTTGGCTGTTGCCCTGGTCGACGCGCGCCTGCAGATAATCCGCCTTGGTGCGCGAGCCGATCTTGTAGAATGCCTCCACCTGCTCGAGGTTGCGCGTCTTGGCCTCGAGATCGGCTTCCTGCACCTTGAACAGCCGGCGCTGGCGCACCAGGTCGTAGTACTCGCGGATGACGATGGCGCGAATGAAGTCACGCGTGTACTCGAGTTCGTAGGCCGCCGCGTCCGCACCCCGCTGGGACTGGTTGAGACCGTTGATGTTGGCGCCCCAGTCAAACAGGCGCATCTGACTCTGCAGTCCGAAGGTGTAAGCCTCGTAGTCGAATCCCAGCGGCTGGATGGGACGGCCCTGTGCGTCCACGAACACGCCGGTGGACGGGCCCGCAAAGCTGTGTCCGGCCCACGCGCTCATGCTCAGGTTGGGCATGAACTGCGCATAACTCCGCACCACGCCGCCGCGGGCGGTGCGCAGCTGCTCGGTGGAGATTCCCACGTTCGTCGACGTCTCGAGCGCGAGCGCGATGCAGCGCTCGAGGTCGTAGGTCTCGGCACGCGCGCCCGAAACCAGGGCGCACACGATCAGAATCTGGGCAGCCATCGCCCGGCGAACGTTCATCTGGTCACCTTCCGGTCTGGCATGGAATAGAGAGAGTTTCGATATCCCGCCCGTCGCAGCGAGTTATGCGGGTACTACGAACGGGTGGCTCGAATGTTCCGGCATTATACCCGGATCGGGGCGCCGCGGGGAGAGAAAGGGGACGCCCCGGCAGCGGCCGGACCGTCCCCCCTGCGGGGCGGAGGAGAACGTGCTCCGCTACCGCAATTCGAACGCGAAGGGGATGGTCACGTGCGTCGGGACCGCGACGCCGCGCTGCCGGGCGGGCTCGAAACGGCACGCACGGGCTGCGGCCAGCGCGGATTCCTCCATCTGCGGCGTGGCGCTGGCCTCCAGCACCACCGCCTCGGTCACCCGGCCGCGCGCATCCACCCGCACGCGCACCAGCACGCGCCCCTCGATCCCGGCCTCGCGGGCCAGCCGCGGATAGCGGGGCGGCACGAATTCGACCAGCACCGGCTCCGTGAAGAAGGCCAGGAACACCCCTGCCGACGGGTCCGCCGAGCGCGGGGCAACCCGAATGTCGGCCGGCGGCGCGGGCGGCGCAGGTTCCGGCGCGGTCACGGGCCGCTCCGGATCGGCGTGATGCGGGCCCGGGCGCGGCGGGAGCGGCTCTTCGGGAAAAGCGGCGAACGACGGCGGGGGCTCGCCGACGTCGATCACGAGCGGGATTTCCTCGGCCGGCAGACGGAACGGTGTTACCGAGATGGCGGGGACGAAGACGAACGCGAGCACGTGGGCGGCCACGGCCGCGGCCAGCGCCGCGCGCAGCGACGCACGGTACCGGCCCTTGAATTCATCGTTAGCGGTGGCAACGGGGCGGGAAATAGACGCTGCCGTCATCGGCGAACCTCCCTGTTTCGCCCCGGGGCGATGGGCGGGTTACGATGATGCGACGGGCGTTCTCGTGGTGGGCCGGGAGCGCGTCCCTAGGACGAATCAAACATCGCGCATGCATGCGTCGCCGGCAAGGGGCACCACAAAAAAAAACCGCGGTCGCAACGACCGCGGGCCGATGGGAAGCCCGTCAACGATGGCTTAGCGGAGCTTGAACTGGAACGGAATCATCACGTGCGCCTTCACGGGCACCGTGCGCTGCTTGGCGGGCCGGAAACGGCACTTCAGCGCGGCCTGCACCGCCGCCTGGTCCATGGCCGGCGTCACGTCGGACTGCAGCACCGTCGCGTCCAGCACCTTGCCCTCCTCGGAGACCAGCACGCGGATGGCAACCGTCCCCTCGATACCCGCCTCACGCGCCAGCGGCGGATACTCGGGCGAGGAATAGTCGATCAACTGGGGCGGCTCGTCAAAGGCGAGAAAAATCCCAGTATCGCCGCCACCACTGGGCGGGGGCGGAGGCGGCATGTCCTCGAAGTTCTCGAAGGTGGTTTCCGCGACCTCGTCGGTCGCCTCGGCGTCATCCTCGGCGGCCTGCACCGCGACGGGCGGCGGGGGCACGTCGGGAGGCGGGGGCGGCAGGTCGATCTGGTCGGGGATGTCCACCACTTCGAACTGCTCTTCCTTGAGCTTGTAGGGCGTGATGGTGAACTGCGGCGTGAATACGAAGGCCGTAAAGTGCAGCACAACCGCGATCACGAAGGCCCAGCGGATGAACTTCGCATACTTCGCCTTGAACTCCGCGTTGGCGGTATCGTGGAGCAGGCGGCTGTCCGGGGTCACGGCGGCGGTGCTCATAGCTCGCGACGCCTCCGCACGTTTGGATTCTTCTTGTCGCTGGTGAAGGACACGCGCACGGCGCTGGCGTCCTTAAGTTCCTCCATCACGTCGGAAACCACACGATAGGGAGCGCGATCATCCGCGTTGAAGGCCACGATGAGGTCGGGGCGCTCCGAGAGCATCCCCTTGAGGATGTCTTCGATCTGCTCCATCTTCACGATCTTGTCGTTGATGGAGATGCTCCCGGCCTGGTTGATCCAGATGTGCATTATCTTCTCACGCTGCTGGCGCTGCGCGGTCTCGGCACGCGGCAGCGTGACCTCGAGTCCGTCCTCCATCTTGAAGATAGTGGTGGCCATGAAGAAAATCAGGAGCAAAAACGCAATGTCCGCCATGGAGGCGGTGGGCACGTTGTTGCGCACCCCCTGTTTCTTCTTGAAAACGCCAATCTTCACTACTGCGCACCGCCCAGCGTCTTGAGCGAAATCTTGCGGCAGTTGGCGAGCTTGATTTCGTCGAGCAGGTCGACCATCAGGCCGTATTCGGCGTCGGGGTGGGTGGCGATGACCACGACGAGCTTGTCGTTCTCGGACAACCTGCGCTCGACGAGGCTGCGGATCCCCGCGACACCCACGTTCTCGCCGTCGGTCACCACGGAGCCGTCCGGGTAGGCCCGGATCTCCATGATGTTCTTCTGCTTGACCTTGGCGACCTCGGAAGAGCGGGCCGGCAGGATGAGCGGAATCCCCTCCTCCAGCGCGAAGATGGTGGTGACGATGAAGAACACCAGGAGCAGGAAGGCGATGTCCGACATCGACGCCGCCTGAAACTCCCCCGCCTTGAAGGCGTTCTTGCTCTGCACCTTTTTGATCACGTCAAGCGCTCCGCTCCGGGGCCCCGGTCAAATATACGCTATGCGCGCGCCTCGCGCGCCTTGTGTTCCATGTCGAGCAGTTCGTCGACCACCTCGGCGCTGGCCTCTTCCATCTCGATGACGAAGCGGTCGATGCGCGTGACGAAGTAGCTGTAGAACAGCGTGATCGGCACCGCGATGACCAGACCGGCGGCGGTGGTGATAAGCGCCTCTTCGATACCCTTGGCAACGAGCTTGGCGCTCACCTGCTCCGCGGCCGCGATGGCGGCGAACGCGCTGATCATACCGGACACGGTTCCAAGGAAGCCCAGCAGCGGGGCCACGTTGGAGATGGTGGCCAGGGCGGTCAGCCCGCGTTCCAGGAACGACATCTCGATGGCACCCGAAGTCGCGATGGCCTTCTCGACCGCCTCGGGGCCGCGATGCGCGCGCAGCAGGCCCGAGTGCAGCACGGCTGCAATCGGCCCCCGCGTTCTGCGGCATACCTCCAGCGCTGCTTCGGATCCCTCGTCGCGCAGGGCCTTGACGAGATCCATCATGAGCTTCTTGGTGTTGGTATGCGCGCGCGACAGCGTCCACAGACGCTCCAGGCTCAGCACCAGCCCCACGATGGAGCAGATGAGGAGCGCGTGCATGAAGTTGCCGCCCTTGATATACAGCTGTCCCAGACCGCTGTTCTTGACGCGGTTCTGGATCTTGGCGTTTTCCTTCCGGATCATCTCCGCGATCGCTGCCGCGACCTCGACGGAGTCATTGGGGGCGGTGAGAAAGGAATCCGGGTCGATCGGGGCCGCCATGGACGTCATGTCGACGTTC